>SBAY01000275.1 GCA_005239945.1 Nitrospira sp. | reverse complement strand
GGGGAGAGAAACACTTTTTTCAAAAAGGGTTTCTCTCCCCTTAAAAAATATCTATCTTTGAACCACTACTAAAAGTTGGGGAAAATCTGTTGAAAAGAGAATAGGTTTTATACGACCTATCCCAAAATTATTTTTTTCTTGACGAATGAAGAAGTAATATGGTATTATATTAAAAAATAATTAAAAATTATGAATTAAAAATTAAAAATTGAGGCAAAAGAAAAGAATTTACAATTTTTAATTCATAATTTTTAATTGTAGGAGAAGGTTAAGGAGTCAAAAAATGCAATGTCACAAATGCGGTTATAATAATCCAGATGATGCCTTGTTTTGTAATCTCTGCCATGCTATTTTCCGTAAAGAATCTGCCCCAAAACCGGATATAAGCCAAGAAGAGGAAAGATATGTAATTATGCATAGACACCACCAAAAGGGTGATTGGAAAAGATGGCTGGGGTTAGATGTTTGGGCATCTATAATAGTTATTATAGGGGTAGCCGTCTGGGCAACTAATACTATGATGACTAAACAACAAGGAATTTCTGGAGAAAATAAAGGAAGTGAAAAATCAGCAGAATCAGGGATAAATTCTGAATTTATCCCAACCGGCACACAATCACAACCGTCTTTACTTCATAAAAAAGAAACCTTCCATTTTATCATTTATTGTAATGATGAAATCCTGGCTGAGGATATTGCCGCTAAGGTAGAAAGATATTATGATATACCCACCGATTTAGGATTTGGTGAGGCTAATTTCTGGATAAAGGAAAAGGTGCAGATTTATATTTATGATACACCTCAAGAATACGCTAAGGTTACAGGTAGAACCCATTTGACATCTGGATATAGTGAATTTAAAACGCGAACGATTTATTCACACAAACAAATAGAACATCTGATTGATGGTGTTATCCCTCATGAATTAACCCATTTAATCTTTGCCGACTTTATGAAATTTAGCCCTAATTATCCCATCTGGCTATCAGAAGGATTGGCTATGTATGAAGAGACTAAATTTTGCCAGGCATATAATGAAAATTATAAAAATATACTTGACCAGATAAAAGGAGGAAAATACCTATCGATTGATAATTTGACAAAAATTGATATCTCAAAAGAACAGAAGATTGAGGTAATCCAATTCTGGTATGTGGAATCGATGAGTATTATTACTTATTTGATAGAGAGTTATGGAAGAGGTAAACTTTATTCCTTCTGCAAGAATTTAAGGGAAGGGATGGATTTAGAGAAGGCATTGGAAGATGCGTATTCCCCCCATATCAAAAACCTTCCGGAATTAACAGGTCGATGGTTAAATTATATTAAAACAAAAAAAGAATAGGTCATATAAGTCGTATAGAACCTATTCCTAAAAAGAGGTGAAAAATGGAGCAAACTGGATTTAGCGGAACTTTAGAAAAAATCGATGATTATCGTTATCGAATTCCTAAAGGTTATAAACCGGAGATGCGGGTCCCAGGATTAATATATGCAGATGAGCAGATGTTAGCCTTGATTAAAAAAGACAATACCCCCCTGCAGGTAGCCAATGTTGCCTGTCTGCCGGGAATAATTAAATATTCATTAGCTATGCCGGATATTCACTGGGGCTATGGTTTACCCATCGGCGGTGTTGCCGCAACAGATATTGAACAGGGAGGAATAATTTCACCAGGTGGAGTGGGTTCAGATATTAATTGTGGAGTGCGATTGGTTAGAACTAACCTGTTTCTTAAGGATGTTAAAGACAAACTCCCCATGCTTATCAATAACCTATTTCATAACATCCCCTCTGGTTTAGGTTCTAAAGGAATGATTCGACTCTCAACTAAAGAAGAGCTCGATGTTTTAGTTAATGGAGCAAAATGGGCTATAGCCAGGGGTTATGGTGTCAAAGAGGATTTACTTCATACAGAAGAGGGTGGTGCTATGGCAGGGGCTTGCCCTGACAATGTTAGTCGTAAGGCTATGGAACGAGGTATATCGCAATTAGGCACCCTTGGTTCTGGAAACCATTTTTTAGAGATTCAGGTAGTCACAGATATTTATGAGGCGGAGATAGCCAGGGTGTTTGGTTTAGAAAAAGGACAAATCACGGTGATGATTCATTCCGGCTCAAGAGGACTGGGATATCAGATTTGCGAAGATTATTTACAATCAATGGGAGAGGTGGCCAGAAGGTATGATATATTTTTACCAGACAGGCAACTTGCCTGTGCCCCTTTTACCTCTCCTGAAGGTAAAATCTATTTCGGGGCAATGGTTTGTGCGGCTAATTATGCCTGGACAAATAGACAATGTTTGATGCACCTGACCCGCGAGGTATTCAAACAGGTATTTGGGATGAAATCATCAGAATTAGGCATGGACTTAGTTTATGATGTGGCACATAATATCGGTAAGGTTGAGGAGCACGAAGTAGATGGAAAAATGATTAAGCTTTGTGTCCATCGTAAAGGGGCAACAAGGGCATTCCCGGCTAATCATCCTGTTTTACCTGAAGATTATAAATCTGTTGGTCAGCCAGTGATTGTCCCTGGTGACATGGGGACGGCGTCCTATGTCTTAGTTGGGACCTCACTCGGTATGAGAGAGACATTTGGAACTGCCTGTCATGGGGCCGGACGGGTTATATCAAGGACTGCGGCTATAAAACAGGCGCGCGGCAGGGCAATCGACCGCGAATTGGGAGAAAAGGGAATAATGGTCAGGTCTGCGGGAAGAGAAACCTTAGCCGAAGAGATGCCAGAGGCATACAAGGATGTAACCCAGGTAGTCAATATCCTCTGTCAGGCAGGAATTGCGAAACGGGTAGCTAAATTAAAACCCCTGGGTGTAGTTAAGGGATGAAGAAGGTTATGAATAAAGTAGAATTATCGGAGATTATTTGAAACGGTGAAAACTCAAATAGCAGTTATCAAAACAGATGTTACCTATAGAATTGGCAGTACGGAATTATGGTATGAATATTACTCCTGAAGTCAGGAAGCTTATTGAAAAGTCAGATTATGCTATAGAAGTAGCAGAGACATTTTTCAATCAGGATTATACGGTAGGCGATAACGAAAAATAGCCCATTTTGGATAATTTAAGGACCATTTTAATTCAAGATACTATTAATTCAATAAGTTATGTATACAATGTATTTTAT
>SBAY01000263.1 GCA_005239945.1 Nitrospira sp. | reverse complement strand
CCCTCAAACTCCCCTTTTCCAAAACTTTTTAACCACAAGTAATCTTTGGAATGTGCTACATTCCAAAGATTACTTGCGGTTAAAAAGTTTTGGGGAAGAGAGGGGTTTAAGGAGAGAGAAAAACTTTTTCCAAAAAGGGTTTCTCTCCCCTTAAAAAACACCTCTCTTTAAACCACTACTAAAAGTTGAGGAAAATCTGGTTTATTCTTATTTATTGACATTATAAATAAATATTGGTAAAATGTAGGTTATAGCACCTATTAGCCAAAAGTTCTCATCCGAAGTTTTCCGCACAAAGGGATTGGAAGCCTCAATAAGTTTGAGGAACTTCACCCAAACAAGTTCGGGCATCCAATTAGAAGTTTTGACTAATAACTGCTATAAGTAAATACCTTATGAAATCCTGAAGAAATTATGTAAGGCTTTAGATTGTAGGATATTTTTCAGTGGATATCACGAGAGCGTTCAGAACAAAAGAGGAGGAATGGAAAATGCGGCAAATTATTTTATCTATTTTAATCATCTTATGTCTCGTCCAATTTGCCAGGGCAAATGATAATTTAGTAGGTGTTACTGGAATAATCGAAAAGATTGAAGTTCAGGGCTCAACTAAAATTCGAGAAGGATTCATCCGAAGAGAAATAACACTTAAACCGGGAGAGGATTTTAACCTCGAGCAGGCAATGGAGTGTAAAAACAATATCTTGCGTAACTTAAAATATATCGAAGCCGTTAATCTCTACATTGAGCCTGGTAGTGAGGAAGGAAAGTTAATTGTTATCTTCGAGCTCGAAGAAAGAAAATCTAAATCCTTTATCATGGGTGCTGGTTATAGTGAGGAGGAAAAATTCTTTGGCTCTTGGCAAATCTGGTATGAAAACTTCCTGCATCGGGGAATGAAATTAGGAGTAGAACTTAAAGAAGGCAAGAATGTCCATGGTAAATCACTTACCATTTATGAACCCTGGTTATTTCACACGCCACATTCGTTTAAATTCAAAATATATAGTTATGAATATAAAAAGATTCAATACCCCTATGAAGGTAAAGGTGAATACTGGATTGATAGTGATGGGGCGGGTTTTGAATTTGGCAAAAGGGCTATATTGGAAAATGTTGTCCTCAGGTTAAAGTATCGAGACGAAAATGTCCATCTAAGTGACCTAAAGGATGTCACCCCGGAGGTAACCTCAATCAAAAAGAACGCAAGTTTAAATAGTCTCGCCGCTCAATTAGACTTTGATACCCGTAAATTTCAACCGATAGAGGGTAAGTTTGAACTTACCTTCGAAGATTATGATACCACCTGGCTTAACCCAATTGACGGTCGGAAATACGAACTGTCGGTAGAAGTAGTAAATGACCTTTTCGGTGCTGATTATAGTTTTAATAAATGGATGCTGAACTTGAATCAATACTTAAAATTGGGTGCTCGACAGGTATTAGCATTATCTGGTAGAGGAGGGTATATTGCTGGGGATGCCCCTTTTTACGAAAGATTTTATGTTGGTGGGGGAGAAACCATTCGTGGCTATAAAGAGAGAGGACTTACCAATACAGGTGGAAATAAACTCCTGGTTTTAACTACAGAATATCGTCTTGGATTGACGAAATCCGTTCAGGGGGTTTTATTTGCAGATGCCGGCTATACCTGGGCAAAAGGCACAAAGGTCAATTTCGATGACCTGGAATATGGGGTAGGCACAGGTTTTAGAATTTATCATTCATTGATTGGCGGTCTCAATATCAATTTTGGCTATGGGATAGACAAGAAAGACTGGGAAATTCATATCACAACTGCCAATCAGGGAGAATAGTGCGTCTTCAAGTTTAATTTAAGAAATTTGCAATTGTTCTGAGAATGTTGAAATTAGAAATTGGAAAATAGAAATTAGAAAAAGAAAAAGGAAATCGCATCTATTTTTCCTTCTAATTTCTAATTTCTATTTTCCAATTTCAATCTGTAGATGAAAGAAAGATTAATATTGCTACTCTTTCTGCTAACTCATATTTTCAATCTTGAAGAGGAGAATAGTGCGTCCATGAAAAAAATCTTGATTACTATTCTGATTTGTGCGATGGTTTCAATATGTATTGCTTCAGAATTGGTTATTTCTAAACCAATGGTCTTCATCAAGGATAAATTTTTAGCTGCATCCTTTAAAATTCAGAATCTACTCAGTGAAAAGGAGATGAAGACCATCAACAGTGGTTTTACCACGACGATAAGGATTAAGATTGAATTATGGGAAAAAGGTCGCCTATTCCATAACCTGCAAACCACTCTGGAGATAATTCAAGAGGTCTCTTATGATATTTGGGAAAAGCTCTATAGATTAAGGAGGATTGACAAGGGAAATGCAGTAGAATTCAATACTCCGAAGGATTTGAAGGAAACATTAGCCCAACAAGAAACGGCACTAATTACCCCAATACAAAAATTGAATGGTAAAAAGAAATATTTTGTTCGTGTCTATGTTGATGTCGAATCAATCAACAAAAAGGAAATGGAAGAAATATCTGCACGAATCAATGGCGATTCTCAAGGGTTCCTAAATATTCGTGAGATATTTGCTGTCTTAGTTAAACATCAGTCCAGGGGCGTAAAATCCTATGCCCAGTCTGATTATTTTAAAGGATTATAAAACCATAGGACATATTGGAGAATTCAAATGATTAATCTCATATTCCTGATTGGCAGTTTGATACTTTTAGTGCTTGTTATGATTAGCGTTATCCAACTTAGCAAAAAGATTCAGACAAAGATGGTTATCTGCTTCTTTTTGATTTCCTTGATACCGGTTATTCCACTTGTCTTTGTCCTCAATGGTATCATGGAGCGCAGCCTGAGGATTGGAGTAAATAAGGAGATTATTGCCGCGTTGGAGGGGGCGAAGGTGTTAGAAGAAGAGGTGTTGAATCATGAAAAGGAAAAGGTGCTTCAAAAAGCTATTTATTTAAGTCAAAATCCACACCTCATCCCTAAAGGCAAGGATATAGAGATATTTGAGGCTAATGTAAAGGAGCCCCTTGTTAAAACGGCATTGAGTCAAAAAAAGCCGTTTGCCGTAGTCTGTGGGAAGAATGATGAGATGATAAAAGGTGTGGTCCCTATTTTTGAAGAAGGAAAGATAAAAAAGGTAGTTGTTGTCCGCTTTCGACTAAGTAAGGATTTTATCCAGCGGGTTCAGGATATTAAAGACAGTTTGAGGTTTTACAGCTCGGTTAATCTACTGCGAGCCTATATATTAGAAGGTTATTTGCTTATATTTGCAGTTGTTGCCCTGTTGATGGTCGCTATTGCCTTTTTAACCAGCTATGTTATTTCCAAAAGATTAACTCGACCACTTAAAAGTCTTATCAAGGGTTTAGAGGAGATTGGCCTGGGAAATCTGGATTACCAGGTCAAGGCAGAAACTAATGATGAGATGGCCAGAACAATCAACTCGTTTAACCTGATGGTCAAGGAATTAAAAGAAAGCAGGGAGTTGTTGCTCGAGGCAGAAAGGGAAGCGGCCTGGCGAGGGATTGCCCAGCGAATTGCCCATGAAATTAAGGGACCACTTACCCCTATTCAACTCTCATTAGAACATCTTCAGGATAAGTTCAAGGAAGACCCAAAGGAATACGAAAAGATACTAAAAGACTGCACCCGAAGAATAACACAAGAGATTGAGACATTGCGGAAAATGGCCAAGGAATTTTCGGAATTTGCCCGTATGCCGGAGCCTGCCTTTGAATATACCGATATAAACAAAATCCTGGAAGACACGGTTAGCCTGTTTGCCCAGGTTAGTCCAGAGATAAAGATTAAGGCTACCTACGGGGTTAATTTACCGAGAATCAGACTTGACAGGGAAAGAATGAAAATAGTCTTTAAAAATATCATTCAAAATGGAATCGATGCCTTAGAAGGTATCCCTGGAGGTGGAGAAATAAACATAGAAACCTCTCTGGAGGCGCAACTCTTGAAGATAAAATTTCAGGATACGGGTAAAGGAATGGATGAGGAAACAATCAAGAAAATCTTTACACCCTATTTTTCCACCAAATCCTATGGCATGGGACTTGGACTGCCGATTGTTGATAGAATCATAAAGGAACACAAGGCTAAGATTGAGGTCAAAAGCCAACCGGATAAAGGGACCGTTTTTATTATCTTTTTACCTGTAAAATAGATTTTGGACCGGGAATTTTGGATTTTGGATTTTAGATTTTGGATTGAAATCTTTCCCCAATCCAAAATCTAAAATCCAAAATCCAAAATAAAAAAAGGAGGAGTAAGAACATGGGCAAATTTATTATAAAAAGGCTTGGGCAAATAATAATAACACTATTCATTATCATGACCTTATTGTTTATTTTGTTTCGGGTAATGCCTGGTGACCCTGCGGCGATGATTTTAGACCCGAAGATGCCACCTGAGGCAAAGGCAATTATCCGTTCACAATTTGGACTGGATAAACCGCTCATTGTTCAATATGGATATTATCTTAAAAATGTCTGCACCTTGAATTTTGGCCATTCTTTTTATTACCCCGAGCCGGTATTTGACCTTGTCATGGAAAAACTACCCAATACGATACTTTTATTTACCACGGCAGTCATTCTTTCCTACATGATTGGCTTGCCGTTAGGGAAATATATTGCCTGGAGACGCGGCAGCCGTATGGAAATAGGCATTACGGTTTTTGGATTATTTTTCTATACCATCTTTATCCCCTGGTTTGGGTTGATAATGATCTGGATATTTTCCTATAAACTCGGTTGGTTTCCCTTAGCCGGGATGTTAACCCCGGAGGTCTGGACAGATAAAACTATAGGCATACTGCCAAAGATAGTTGATGTGGTTTATCATTTGTGTCTTCCCTTAGGTGTTCTTACCTTGCTCTTTTTTGCCGGTTCGATGTTACTTATGCGTAACAGTATGTTAGAGACATTGCGTGAGGATTATATCGTAACGGTCAGGGCAAAGGGACTTGATGAGAAAACCATTAGAGATAGACATGCGGCACGAAATGCAATGTTACCTGTAGTTACTACTTTAACACTTAGTCTTGCCTTTTCTATAAATGGTGGCGTACTTACCGAAAAGATATTTTCCTGGCCTGGGATAGGTAAACTTTTAATAGAGTCCGTTTTATCCCACGATTACCCCTTAGCCCAAACAGCATTTCTTTTCCTTGCGGTAGTTGTGCTTCTGGCTAATTTAATCGCCGATTGTCTCTACGCCTATTTAGACCCGAGAATTAGATATTGAGGCATTTGTAATCCATCAGTCACCGGTTGGTAAGCCATCAGTTATCAGATTACGATTACAATTTTGGATTTTCGATTTTGGATTAAGGATATTAAGATTCCTCAATCCAAAATCGAAAAT
>SBAY01000114.1 GCA_005239945.1 Nitrospira sp. | reverse complement strand
AATCTTTCGACAAACGAATATACCGCTTCTATCAAAGGCTGTATGAAAAAAACTTTGTTAAAAAAACGAGATCTTGCAAGTTTGTATTACAGATTTCACAGATTGTTTAGAAAAGTAGTAAAATTGGTATTGGTAGCAAATTTCCCCTTCTTAATTACTTACTTTTACCCTTTACTATCTATCTGTGAAAATCTGTGAAATCTGTGGATATGATTTTTTATTTACATCCGTTGTGGAGCAGATACTCCTAATAAAGTAAGCGTATTGCGGATAACTATTCTGACGGCATTAACCAGGACAAGTCGTGCCTGAGACAATTCTTTATTAGCTGAAATCACTCGATGATGTTGGTAATAATTATGAAATATGCCGGCTAATTCCATAAGATAGGCAGTTAATCCATGCGGCTCGTAACACTTAGCACAATTAATTATCTCCTGAGGCAAAGAGGCTAATTTGAAGATTAAGGCTAATTCCTCATCAAGTTTTAGTAAATTCAGGTTTGCCTGGTTAGCCAGAGATTGAGGCAATCCCTTTTCAACTGCTTTGGCAAGGATACTACATGTTCGAGCATGGACATATTGGATGTAATAAACAGGATTTTCTTTAGAGGATTGTTTAGCTAAATCCAGGTCAAATTCTAAGTGGCTATTCAATTTTCGCATGACAAAAAAGAAGCGGGCAACATCCTTACCTACCTCTTTGATTAATTCGGACAGGGTAACAAATTCTCCTGCCCTGGTGGACATAGATACCGGTTGGTTATCCCGCCTCAGGCTAACCAATTGACAGAGCAAAAACATCAGGTTATTTGCCGGATAGCCTAAGGCACTCATGGCGGCTTCAAGCCGTTTGATATAACCATGATGGTCTGTTCCCCAGGCATTAATCAAGATGTCATAGCCTCGAGCATATTTATTTTTATGATAGGCAATATCCCCGGCAAAGTAGGTATGTTCTCTACGACCGGAGGTATTATTTTCCTGACGAATCAAAACACGGTCTTTTTCATCGCCAAAGGCAGTGGTTTTTAGCCATAATGCCCCCTCTGATTCATAAGTGAACCCAACTTTTTTCAAGGAATCGATTACCTCGTCCACCTGTTTCGAGTCATATAATTCTTTCTCACTAAACCAACTATCATATTGAACGCCAAAGTCTATTAATGTTTTGCGGATATCCTCCAGGATAGCATCTTTGGCAAAATTAGTGAAAAATTCTACTTCCTCATTCCGACAGGTATCTTCCTTTTGCTTATAGAGAGTCCTGGCTATTTCTACTAAGTATTCCCCTTTGTAACCGTTATCAGGAAGTTGCACATCCTGTCCTAACAATTGCAGGTAGCGAATCTTTAGAGACTCGCCCAGGGTTTTCATTTGGGTACCAATATCATTGATGTAATATTCCCTGGTAACTTTATATCCGCAAAAGGCTAAGATATTTGCCAGTATATCTCCGTAATCCGCACTACGACCATGTCCTACATGAAGGGGACCTGTGGGATTGGCGCTGACAAAATCAATCAAAACCTTTTTACCCTGACCAATATTTGATGTGCCATAAGACTCATTTGCCTCTTCAATTTCCTTTAAAACCTGATATAGCCTTTCTTTTGTGACCCAAAAATTAATAAATCCCCCACCCGCAATTTCTACTTTTGAGATTAACCCCCCTGTCTTTTCTATAGACTCAATTATTATTTGAGCAACAGCGTAGGGAGAGGTCCTAATTTTTTTAGCGATTGAAAAGGCAATATTGGTGGATATATTACCGTATTCCTGCCTTTTAGGATAGTCAAGCTGAATATCCAATAATCCTACCTCTGGAATTCTGCCCTTTGTTGTTGCGGAAAGCAGTGACTTCTTTAAGAGACTTATTATTTCTTCGTTTATACTCATTGGTTTTTCTCCCTTAACATTATGTATGGTAACATGTTTGTCTGAATTTGTCAACTAACTTTTGCACGAAATTATTTTTTTATTGACAAAAAAATAAAAAATACATATACTTATAAAGTTAGAAGTTAGAAGGAAAACCTCTCTAACCTCTTCCCTCTAACCTAAATGCTTACGGTAATTTTTAATTCATAATTTTTAATTATACGAGGAGGTAGAGTCAGATGGAGCGGATAAAGTCAGTGGCTATAATTGGTGTAGGATTAATTGGCGGCTCTATAGGTCTGGCTTTGAAAAAGGCTGATTTATGTCAGAATATAATTGGTATCGGTAGAAAAGAGGAGAAACTTCAGCAGGCATTAAAATTAGGGGCAGTGGATTCTGTAGTTACGGATATTTATTTTGGCGTAAAAAAGGCAGATCTGGTTATCTTCGCTGTTCCGGTTAATTCAATCATAGAAATTGCTACCCAGATGGCACCTTATTTAAAAATGGGTGCAATTGTTATGGATGCAGGAAGTAGCAAGGAAAAAATCGTGCGTAAGATTACCCCTTCATTGGGTGAAAGTGAGGTATATTTTGTTGGCACTCATCCCTTAGCCGGTTCTGAGGAATCGGGAATTGAGGCAGCTAAGGCTGATTTATTCGAAAGGGCAGTTTGCGTTATCACACCTATTGCTCAGACTAATGAAGAGGCAATATCGGTTGTGCGGACATTATGGGAAGGGATTGGAGCAAAGGTAATTGAAATGTCACCAGAGGAACATGATGAATTAATCGCCTTCTCCAGTCATCTACCCCATATTGTGGCTTATTCATTAGTGGATTTAGTCAAACAGCAGGATAAAAAAATCTTACCACTACTTGCCTCCGGATTTAGAGATACTACCCGGATAGCCTCAAGCTCACCAGAGATGTGGCGTGATATTTGTCTGAGTAATCAGGAACAAATTCTGAAGACCATTTCCTCTTTCAAAAGGACCTTAGAGAAATGGGAGAATTTGGTTAAGCAGGGTAATGCAGAGGCACTGACAGGGGAGTTTGAAGAGGTTAAGAAATTTCGAGAGAAGATTTAAAAGTGGGATAGGTCAGATAGGTTTGACTCGTCGGAGAGATAGAATGAAGGAAATAAAAAGTGGAATTACCTCGATTGATGGTATTTTAACCGCGGGAATAAATTGTGGGATAAAGCCTGACAAAAAAGACCTGGCACTGATTTACTGTAAAACGCCGGCGACTGCTGCGGCTGTAGTTACTACCAATCAACTCAAAGGGGCATCCTTAATTGTTAGTCAACAACATCTAAAAAATTCCCCCAAAATCCAGGCTATCATTATTAATAGCGGTAATGCCAATACTTGCACGGGAACACAGGGGTTAGAAAATGCCGACAGAATGACACGAATTATCGCCGATGAACTGGGAATTCCAGCAGAGAGCGTTCTGGTAGCTTCAACCGGCGTAATTGGAAAACCTTTACCGATGAATAAGATTGAAAAAGGAATACCACTGTTAATTAAATCCCTGTCCGCAGAAAGTAAGGATGCGGCAGAAGCGATTTTGACTACGGATACTAAATCTAAAGAATGTACGGTAGAATTTGTGCTCAGTAATGGAGTTAAAGCCAAAATAGGCGGGATGGCAAAAGGTGCCGGTATGATTTGCCCTGATGTAGCCACGATGTTAACCTTCCTGGCTACGGATGTGGCTATAACTCAACCGCTATTGAAAAAGGCATTACTTACCGCCTCGAATAACTCATTTAACCTGATGACCATAGATGGAGACACCAGTCCATGTGATATGGTAGTTCTCTTAGCCAATGGTTTAGCAGGTAATGAAAAGATAACCAAATCAACCAGAGAGGATTTCAAGGTTTTTCAGGAGGCACTTAATTGGCTATGCCTAAATCTGGTCACGAAAATGGTTGAAGATGGTGAAGGGATAACTAAACTCCTCAAGATTAAGGTTGCGGGTGCAAAAACCTTATCTGATGCCAAGCAGGTAGCCATGGCGGTGGCAAAATCACAATTAGTTAAATGTGCCTTCTACGGAGAGGACCCTAACTGGGGCAGAATCATAAACGCTTGTGGCTACTCCGGTGTGCTCATAACCCCTGAAAAAATAGATATTTATTTTAATCAGGAATTAATTGTTAAAAATGGGCAAGGAACAAATTTTGATTTAGCCGCGGTTAAAAATATCTTAACACAGAAAGAAATTTTAATTACTATTGATTTAAAACAGGGCAGACAACAAATAACCGTCTTAGGCTGTGACCTATCACAAGAAAATGTCAGCCTCAATGCCCATTATACTACTTAGGACTGATAGGTCATATAAGACTTAAAGGTCCTATTCTGAAAGGGAAAAATGAGATTTATAGCAGATTTTCATATTCATTCTAAGTATTCACGAGCGACAAGCCCTCAAATGAACATAGCTACTTTAAGTAAATATGCGAAATTAAAGGGCATAGCCTTAATGGGCACAGGTGATTTTACCCACCCAAGCTGGTTATATGGCTTAAAAAAAGAACTGACGCCTGCAGGGAATGGATTATTCAAGCATGAAGATACCTTTTTTATGCTCACGGCTGAGGTAGCTAATCTATTCGTCAGGAAAGGTAAGGGTAAAAAAGTGCATAATATCCTTTTTGCCCCATCATTCGAGACCGTAGAAAAAATCAATCTCCAACTTGAAAAATATGGTGATTTAAGTGCCGATGGCAGACCGATGCTTTCCTTAGAGGCAAAGGAGTTAGTTAAAATAGTCCTTGATATTGACCCTGATTGCCTTATTGTTCCAGCCCATGCTTGGACACCCTGGTTTTCTATATTTGGGTCTAATTCCGGTTTTGATTCAGTGGAGGAATGTTTTGAGGAGGAAACCACAAATATTTATGCCTTAGAAACCGGCCTTTCTTCTGACCCACCTATGAATTGGCGGCTATCTGAATTGGATAAATATACCCTTATCTCTAATTCCGACAGCCATTCCCCGGCTAAGATAGGCAGAGAAGCAAATATATTCAATTGTGAAATAGATTATAAAGAGATACTTGAGGCAATAAAAAAAAAGGATAAAACCAAATTTTTAAAGACCATCGAATTTTTCCCGGAGGAGGGTAAATACCATTATGATGGACACCGGGCATGTAATTTGAGGCTTACACCGGCAGAAACTAAAAAATATAATGGCCGATGTCCTTCTTGTGGAGGTAGAATAACCGTTGGTGTGATGAATCGTGTAGAGAAATTAGCCGATAGACCGGAAGGATTTGTTCCGGAAAACCATATCCCGTGCATTCATCTCATCCCATTGGGAGAGATAATAAGCAAGGTGATAAAAAAGGTAGTAGGTACAACCGCCGTGGAAAATGAATATCTAAAACTTACCCACCACAGGAGTGAATTCGATATTCTCAGTTTTCTTTCTAAAGAAGAATTAAGTCGCTTTGTCTCTCCTGAGATTCTTAAAGGAATTCTGAATGTTCGCGAGAAAAAGGTAATTATTCTACCCGGTTATGATGGGGTTTATGGTGAGATAGAAATACCATTACAAGAGGAAGAGGAACAGGTTTAACTAAACCTGTTTTAAAAAATTATGAATTAAAAATTAAGCCTTCTGCAAAATGAAAAAAAATTAAGCAAATATCCGAGGTTGAAATCAAAATGTAAAAAGGGTTCAAGGGGTTAAGGGGTCGAGGGGTCAAGGGAAAACAAAGGATTTCTT
>SBAY01000095.1 GCA_005239945.1 Nitrospira sp. | reverse complement strand
CTTAATTATAGCCAGGGACACCCATAAAAGTCAAGAGAAATATTGATAATGGTGTTGGTTTGGTCGCGTCGGCTGGTGGAAGATGGGATGTCGCTACGCCCCATCCCATCTTCCACCAGCCATACCATTACACAGTTATCTATATTACTCAATTATAAACATCAATATAACATATTATACGAGGGGGTAAAGTATGAAAAAATTTATTATTTTAGCCATAGGATTTAATCTAATCCTTTTATGGACAGGGACGGGTTATGCCTGTCTGGGTGCCAGGCCGTTGTCGATGGGCGGGGCATTTGTCGCCGTAGCCGATGATGTCCATTCCTGTTACTGGAATCCTGCGGGCATGGGAAATATTAAGGCTGTAGAATTTACCGGCATGCGAACGCTCAATAACCGTGATGTATTTAATTACCAGGAATGGTTAGCCGGGGCAGTTGCAATAGGTGAAAATGGTGGACTCGGCGGAAGTTATATCCATGCAATAAACAAGACAAGGGAAACAGAAATCACTACTGGTCGGGATTATGTGCTTGATGGTAAATGGAAAGTGCTTTCTATTGGAGGCTATGGTAAAGGGATATTTGAAAATACTGCCTTTGGAGTTAATATTCGCAATATCACCTATTCCCTTATGACTGCCTCAGGCACAGGGGCAGGGACTTTTGGCGGAGGGGCTGATTTTAAAAAGCTCGGATATAAAACAGATGAAATGGGCTGTGATATTGGCATCTTGCACAATCTCGATGAACATTTTACCATAGGGATTTTGATACAGAATGTAAATAGGCCCAAAATAGATTTTGGTGCGGGTTCTCCATTAAAGAAAGAATATAAACTTGTGCGTAATTTTAAACCTGGTGTAGCCTGGAAACCAGATACTCAAACGATATTTGCGGTTGATTGGTATAATGCTACTTTAGATAATATATACGATGCAGATGTAGAAGG
Organism: Nitrospira sp.; assembly: GCA_005239945.1. Taxonomy (GTDB): domain Bacteria; phylum UBA9089; class CG2-30-40-21; order CG2-30-40-21; family SBAY01; genus SBAY01. The sequence continues at coordinate 3,925 of SBAY01000095.1, read as the reverse complement.
ACAAAGTTCGGTTCGTATTGGCTTTGAGCGCTGGGTAACCCCTGTATTTGCCATTAGAGCCGGGCTTTACGGTCGAGGTTTTCATACGATTGGTTTTGGGCTAAGAGGAGCTCCGCAATTCAAAGCAGTGGAAATCTCAGGGATGACCGACCGACCCACTAAAGTAGAATTTCAATTAGACTATGGATTATTAGAAAGCTCTGGTGCGGGCACTCATTTGCTCTCTTTTGGAACCAGGTTTTAAGGAGAAGGGATGGATGAGCGGTAATCAGGTAATGTAGGATACCGATTACAGATAACTGATTACCGATTACCATTATTCAGAGGAGTAAAACATGAAAAAACTAATAATATTAGCAATAGGGATTGGTTTGGTCATACTTAATTCAAGTGTAGGGTTTAGTTATTTTGGTCCTGGGGTTGGTGCCAGGGCATTAGGTATGGGTGGAGCCTTTGTCTCGGTAGCTGAAGGGATTGATGCTTGCTATTGGAATCCTGCGGGATTGGGTAATATGAAGGAAGCAGAGGTAACCATTATGCGGACAATAAATAACCGGGATGTTATGGCGTATCAGGAGTGGCTGGCGGCTGGAACAAAAATAGGTGATTCAGGAGGATTAGGGGTAAATTATGTCCACTTTAAAAATGCGTTTCAATGGACGGAGAAGAAAACAAAAAAATTTGCTCTTTATGCCGTTGATGATGAGTGGGTTGGGTTATCCCTGGGAGGTTATGGAGGAGGACGGTTTAAAAATCTGGCGATGGGTGTAAATTTACGAAATAGAAGTTCATCCCTATTAAAGCCGGCAACAGAGACAATTTCTAAATGGTCTGAATGTGAACCTACAGGATATACGGTGGATTTTATAGAGTATGATTTAGGCGTTTTGTATCATCTTAATAATAAAGTTTCTTTGGGTCTTATTATCCAGAATTGTACTGAAAAGGCAATAAAATATGGAGGGGATTCTCCTATTGACGAATTTGCGTGGAGAAGAAATATTACCCCAGGGGTTGCCTGGAGACCGGACAAAAAGACCATCTTTGCCATAGAGTGTTACAACCACATCCTGGAGGATGTCTATACGACAAAAATAGGTAAGGGCCAAAGTGAGGTCAGGATAGGATTTGAGCGGTGGTGCACAGATAAGATTGCGGTTAGAGCAGGACTTTTGAGTAAATACTATCATACCATAGGATTTGGAGTCAGAGAAGTAGAGTTGAAGAAATTTTTCCCTGAAATAGCATTTGACATTGATTATGCCTTGTTAGAAGGTCATGGAATGGGGACACATTTTCTTTCCTGCACAGCGAAATTTTAGGCAGAATTCATCACAGAGACACGGAGAAAAAGGTAATCAAGAGTTACCTGATTACCGATTACCAACCACCGATTATCCTTTTCTCCGTGTCTCTGGGGTGAATTTACTTCCGGCGGGATGGCAGAGTGGATGATCGCGGCGGTCTTGAAAACCGTTAACGGGGCAACTCGTTCGTGGGTTCGAATCCTACTCCCGCCGCCAGGATATTTAATTAAAAATTATGAATTAAAAATTAAAAATGAAGAGAAGAAAATTAAAAACAGAATTAAAAATCATGAATTAAAATTCCTCAATTTTTAATTTTTAATTCATAATTTTTATATGGAGAGGTGCCAGAGTGGTCGATCGGGGCTGCCTGCTAAGCAGTTGTGGGGTGTATAACTCTACCCTGGGTTCAAATCCCAGCCTCTCCGCCATTCAGAAATCTGGGAGAAATGAGCGAGAAGCCACTTTCTCATGGCAAAGGTATCGATTATATTCCTCAACAAAATTTGGTGTCAGGATATTAGTTGGGATGACTAATCGAATCTCTTCAAGTGTCCAAAATCTACCTTCGTCAATTTCCTTTTTATCAAATTTAATCATGCCGTCGTATATCACCTTGAATGTTCTTACCAATTCAGACTCACGCTCGCTATACCAGATGTAGTCGTATAGGTGAACAGGTAAAACCCCTGTAATCCCTAATTCCTCAGCTAATTCCCGGCAGGCGGCTTGCTCATGTGTTTCCCCTGGATTTAAATGTCCACCAACAGAGGTATCCCATTTCCCTGGTTGAATATCCTTATGGATTGAGCGTTTTTGGAGATAAAGTTGGTTTATTGAGTTAAATACAAATACATGTGAAACTCGATGAAGCAGGGTTGGATTACAATGACATTCTTCACGAGATGCCTGACCAATAACATTACCGTTTATATCAACGATTTCAAAATATTCCATGTTGTTTTTATAAAGGGTTTAAGGATTCGAGGGTTTAAGGGTAAGAAAGAGAGAAGATTTCTCTTTCTTACCCTTGCCCCTTGACCCCTTAAACCCTTTTTTTAGTATAGCTGGTAGCGCTACGGGGATTCGAACCCCGGTCCCATGGCTGAGAACCATGTATCCTAGACCCCTAGACGATAGCGCCACGAAAATTGGTAATCGATTTCAATATTTTATTTAAATTACCGATTACCTGAACACCGATAACCGATTACTCTTACTGGCTGGGGAGCAAGGATTCGAACCTTGACCAACAGATCCAGAGTCTGCCGTCCTACCATTAGACAACTCCCCAATAAAATATAGAATGCAATGTAAGATGATTGTGGTAATCCGGTAATCGGTAATCAGTCATCAGGTAATCAGTGCACCGATTACCGACAACCGATTATTAGACCACTTTCATACGGCTGACTCCAACAAAAACAGAATTTGCCCCTCTTTTACCTGCTCACCATTTTTTACCATAATCTTGATTATCTTACCATCTATATCAGATTTAATCTCATTAAATAATTTCATTGCCTCAATCAAACACAAGGTTTTTCCTGCCTCGATTATATCTCCTTCTTCGACATAAGGCTCATCATCAAGTGCCGGGGCACGATAAAATATACCGGTCAAAGGGGAGATAACCTTTTCATATTTATCTGTTTCTATGGAATTTTCTTCAACCTCTTCAGGAATTTCTGAGGTAAATTCCTCTGGAATCAATTCCTCTTTTTCCCTGAGTATCTTCTTTTTAATCCTTATCCTTTTTTTTCCTTCACGAATCTCTAACTCCTCAAGATTAGCAGAATTAACCAATTCAATAATCTGATGGAGTTCTTTTTCTATATCCTTATCTTTTTCTTCTTTATCCTTTTTAGATGTCCTGACCATAATCTATATTTTACTACATATTTTTCAATAATGCAACTGTTTTTTTATAAAAGTTTATAAAAGTTGTTGATTTTAGTAAAAAATTATGCTATTATGTTAATTGGCAATTATCAATTAATAATTATTAATTGATAATTGATTAAAGGAGAGATGCTGGAGTGGCTGAACAGGTACGCCTGGAAAGCGTATGACGGGGAAACTCGTCCGAGGGTTCGAATCCCTCTCTCTCCGCCAGGTTGATATGCTCATCAAAACCGACGGGTGGAATCATATTCAATGGCATGGGGTAAAATTAAGCTGTGGCTCTCCGTGCCTTTCTCAGTGTTTCTTCGTGTAATAACATCTAAAGGAAAGTTCCAAAACCTAAGAAAAACAACTGAAGTAATCGTTCAGTAAACGGTGGGAGAAATTTCCTCTTAAAAAAGGTGGGCACTATATCCTCAAACTCGTTGAGATTTCCAATGCCATGGGGAACGGAAGCCCGAACTTGTTCGGAGGAGATGTCCTCAAACTCGTTGAGACTTCCAACATCTGTTCTTGTGGTTACTTTCCACCGTTTACTGAGCGGTTACCAACTGAATGAAAATTTCCTTGACTTTTCTTGAAAATTGTGGTAAGGTAAAAGTAGATTTTTAGTTTTTTATTAAAAATGTCGATAAATATTATCAAGGAGGTTGAGTAATTAAAAATTATGAATTAAAAATTAAAAATTGAGGAAAGAGAAAAGAATTTATGAT
>SBAY01000313.1 GCA_005239945.1 Nitrospira sp. | reverse complement strand
TCCAGGGGAGAAGGTTTTAAAGACATACCTTGGTGTGGTTAAAGCGATAAACCTCCTTTTCCAACCGTTAGGTTGGGATTTGGTTGCGGCTCTGCTGCGTTGTGTATAATCTCTGTTTTATCTACATAACAGTGGTTCTCTTTAATTATCTTTTCAAATGTTTGAATACCTATTGGTAATTTTTTCATCATTACACCTTTTGTAAACGTTCAGGTATTAGCCGTCAGCTATTAAGATAGCAATATATAAAATTCAAACTTCAGTTTAAACTATTAGTCTTTCACCTTATGGTAAATAATTACCCTTGGTGCATCTTTTAATGTTTTAAATTGATAAGATGGTAAGAATGGAAGACTATCAAACACTGTCTCTGGATAATCAATGATTATTTTCTCATATTTACCTTCAGGTATATAGTCTAAAGGTTCATGGGGTATTTTTATATACCAATCTATCCCACCAGGAGGCATTTGATTTAATTTTAAGAAATCCTCTGTAGGTGGGAACCAATCTTCTCCATCACTAGCTTTATAGATAACCTTCATCCCTGTATAAAATATGATACTACCTGATAATCCTTCTACACACCGAATCATTACAGTCTCATCTTTCTTACCATATTTTAGCAGGTATTTAATTATGCCTTCTATAGCGTTATCATAATCATGAGTAATTTCATATAGAAAATCACAAATCAGGAATTTTATCTTTGCATATCCTTCAATCTTCTCCATGGCATTCATTCCTCTTAATTTTTCTACTACTTTCCCTTTGTCCTCACGAGTAATAAAGGATATAATATTTGCAAAACTATCTGAAGAAATACAACTTTTAAATAATATGGTAGGTGTAACATTTATAATATTTGTAAATAATAATAGGATTAAAAATACATACGCAATTATTTTATTTTTCCCTTTAATAAATTTATAAATACTCGCAGATAATAAACAAAATAGAGGAATCATGCTATTAAAACTACGTGCTGGATCATGTAATAAGAAAGTTAATAATATGAAACATATTATTAACAATATAAGAATATATCGATTATTAATGGTTAACTTATTACTATCCTTTTTTATCATAATAAAGGGAACTAATACAAATAACAGAAAAGGGAAGAGATGATTATTTATTTTTAATAAAAGATGTGTAAATACAAATAAAAACTCTTTTATTGAATTATTATATGATGCAGCACTCCAAGTTTGTATTATACTTAAAGAAGGATGAAAAAATAAAATCCAGGGGGTAGTAAAAAGGAATATAGTAAGTAATGAAAGTAAAATTGACTTTAATCTTTCTTTCTTAAATTCAAATAAAAAGAAATGTGTCATTATTCCCCCCATTACTCCTACGAGAGGTACATAATTACTGTGAAAGAACAATATAGCAGAAATTCCAAATCCAATCATACTTCCTTTCTTATCTTCTAAAAAGTTTAAATAAAAATATAACATTAAAATTGTAAAAAGGGCTATTAACGCATAATACCTATCTGCTCTTCCAAATAGCAAGAATTGAATAGATAAAGTCAATAGAAGAGTGGTTATGGTAGCAATCTCTTTATCATTGGATATTTTAATAGCAAAAAAGTAAGATAAAAATATAGTAAAAAGGGTAGCCAACGCACATGGAAAAAGTGTTGAAAATGCACTTATCCCTAAAAGTAAATATGAAACAGCAATTACATATAATGATAACCAGGGATGGTGAGACATAAGATAATAATTCCCCACTCGTTTAAACTCATTACCATTTAGTGCCCCAGCGAGTATATTCTTTCCATCCCAACAAGTTGGGACACCGTCGGAACATATACTTTTTGCCATTAACCCCTCAAATGATACATCCCCATTAAGATACCTATTATTGTTATTGCCTAAATTAAAAAAAAGTAAAAAACTTCCTATAATAAGAATAAGAATTAGAAATTTGTATTCTATAATTTTTATCACGAATTTATTTCCTGATATCATTTCTTTGCCCCTTGGTTAATGTAAAATGCTAATATATTTACCTGATAGAAAATTATTTATTCTCATGCTTGATTTATAAAAATTTTAGCATAATTTTGAGTCTATGTCAACAAAAATTGTAACTAACCCCAGGGAGGGATAGTACCTTCATAAATCTTCAACCTCTTCAATCTTTTTTACAATTAAAATCATCTCATTAGTAGGAATTTTAACATAGAAGTTTGGCATTTTTCTTTTAATGACTCCCGAGACAAATTCTAAAAATGAGAAAGAGAAAAATTCACTTAAGCGATGAAATAAATCATGTAGATAGTAACTAACAAAATATGGCTTTATCTTAATAATCTTAAAGCCTAATTTTGTGAGGAGTATCACAATATTATTATGATTAAAATAGAAAAGATGCTCAGGCGGTTTAATGGAATATAAACGGAATAAACCACTCGTATCTATGGTTGTAATCACCAATAGCCCATCAGATTTCAGAACTCTATTAATAATAGCAAGCGTCTTTTTGGGTGATAATAGATGTTCGATTGTACCTATCAGAAAGACCACATCAAAAAATTCAGAGGCAAAATGAGATGAGTCAAGTTCACCATGTATAACATCTATTTCTAAGCTACTCTTTGCATAGGCATAAGCATAATTACTTACCTCAACCCCATATACATCGCAAGCCTTAAATCTTCTCGCTTCATCAAGTAAAAATCCCATGGCACACCCCACATCTAAGACTTTCAATTTGGTTAAATCTTTTATCTTATTGACACTATGAAGTATACTTTTGGCATTTCTCCTGTGATTTTTTTCATCAGCTAAATAATCCGCATATCCCATTTTAGAGTTGCTATAAAAGTAATTTTGATCATAAAATTCAATAATCTCCTTTTCTGTTATATTCACAACCCATTTCAGATTACATTTTTTGCACTTTAAAAGACTGAATCCTTTTATTTTTTTATAGAATTCAATTTTTGTTGACCCACATATGTAGCATTCCTCTTTATAAGGAGCTTGAATATTTGTCATCATTGTTCTGATAATCTCCATTTACATCTTGCAAAATAGCAAGCATTTTATAATGTGATTCCAACCCTTTACAAAAATCATCTAATTTTTTGAGTTCTTCATAAGTCTGAAGTGATCTTTGGCTTCAGAGACGACAATAAAACCAGAATACCCTGCTTTTTAGCATCGGCTAATATGGTTTCTTTAGGTTCACATGGTGTCCGATAATAATGTTTTTCTCTTTACTCATCCGTTTTTTCTCTTCTGATTGCTGTTAAAGAATCATCAGAGAAAGATACTGTCATTTTGCTATTCCTCTTAAAATAAATAATTCTACTCCGTTTTTAATCTTAAAATTTTTTTCCATAGATCAACGATATTTGCAGCAAACAATAAAAAGTTATTACCTATAATAAACTTCCCTTC
>SBAY01000112.1 GCA_005239945.1 Nitrospira sp. | reverse complement strand
TTTCTCGGCACATTATTGGTTTTATCAAAAGGGATAAAGCGGAATATTTCATTTTGGGTAAGCGGATTTAGCGGATTAAACGGATAGATATAAGATTAAAATCTGCTCAATCCGCTTAATCCGATTACTAAATTAACGAAATTTCAGGGGAAGGAGGAATTTAGAAATGCAAAGGATAGCCTTAGGTAAGGGATTAGAGGCGTTATTGCCGGAGGTTAAATCAGAAGGGGAGAATATTCGGGAGGTAAAGATTTCGGAGATTCAGCCAAGTCGTTATCAACCAAGGCGATATTTCGACCCGGAAAAGCAGAAAGAGTTGGCTGATTCAATCAGGGAAAAGGGGGTAATTCAGCCGATTTTATTAAGACCGTCTAAAGAAGGGTATGAATTAATTGCTGGTGAACGAAGGCTTCAGGCGGCAAAGTCAATTGGCTTAGACCGCATACCAGCGGTAGTCAAGGATGTAGTTGACAGTGAGGCATTAGAGATTGCCTTGATTGAAAATATTCAGCGAGAGGATTTGAATCCTATGGAGGAGGCAGATGCCTATCAAAGGTTGATTCGTGAGTTTAATCTTACCCAGGAGAATTTAGCCAAGGAGGTAGGCAAAGACCGCACCTCTGTGGCCAACACCCTGCGTTTATTAAAATTACCTATTAAGATTCAGGAGCAGGTTTCACTGGGGGTAATCTCGATGGGGCATGCCCGGGCAATATTAAGCTTAGAATCTGAGGTTCAACAATTAGAGGTTTGCGAACAGATTATCAAAAAAGGACTGTCTGTTCGTGAGGTTGAGTCATTGGTCAAGCGAATGAAAAGGGTAATTGTTTCACGTGAAACATCGAAGGTGAGTGAACCAGATGTCATGCTTGTTGCCTGCGAAGAAGATTTGATGCGGGTGCTGGGGACTAAGATTAGAATTAGACAGGATGCAAAAGGAAGAGGGAAGATTGAAATCGAATTTTATTCATTAGAGGATTTGGATAGAATAATGGAAAGAATAGTGCCTAGGTTAGATTTGGTCAATATACCTAATCCATAAGGTTATTCTTGTGGTTCATGGTTTTCTCCTTTCTTTGTCAGAGATGTCCGACAAGTCAGCCTTGTCGGATAGGTCTGACTTGTCTGATAGAGCTAACGCTAAGAATTGTCCAGTATAAGAATTTTTATTCCTTGATACCTCCTCGGGTGAGCCTAAAGCAACTATTTCACCCCCTGCATCCCCACCCTCAGGACCTAAATCAATAATATAATCTGCAGTCTTGATGACATCTAAATTATGCTCGATAATGACTATGGTATTACCTGCATCCCGAAGCCGCATCAAAACATCTAATAACTTGTGAATATCGGCAAAATGTAAGCCTGTCGTTGGTTCATCTAAAAGATACAGGGTTTTACCAGTAGCCCGCTTACTTAATTCAGCCGATAATTTTATCCGCTGTGCCTCTCCACCTGACAGGGTAGTTGCCGACTGACCAAGTTTAATATAGCCCAGGCCCACATCTGAAATCGTCTCCAATTTTCGTTTAATAAACGGTATATTGGCAAAAAAAACTAATGCCTCATCTACAGTCATATCCAAAACATCAGCAATATTCTTACCTTTATATTTTATCTCCAGTGTTTCCCGATTATATCTTTTACCCTTGCAGACCTCACAAGGGATATAGACATCGGGTAAAAAGTGCATCTCTATCTTAATAATGCCATCCCCCTGGCAGGCCTCACATCGACCACCCTTGACATTAAAACTAAACCTGCCGGGTTTATATCCCCGCATCTTTGCCTCTGGAAATAAAGAAAAGAGTTCCCGAATATGGGTAAATGCTCCTGTGTAAGTAGCTGGATTGGACCGTGGGGTGCGACCTATGGGGGACTGGTCAATATTAATTACCTTATCTAAATGATTTAATCCCATAATACCTTTATGTTTGCCCGGTTTAGCATGACTTTTTAAAAGGTGCTGCCGCAAGGCAGGATATAAAATTTCACTAATAAGTGTACTTTTCCCAGAGCCTGAGACGCCGGTAATACAGGTCAAAAGCCCGATTGGAATTTTGACATTGATATTTTTTAAATTATGTTCTGCCGCTCCACGCACCTCGATAAATTTCGATTTTGGTTTAAGCCGATTTTTAGGAATAGGAATTCTTAATTCACCTTTTAAATATTTACCGGTTAGAGAATCATTATTATTAATAATTTCTATCGGTGTGCCAGAAGCAACGATAAATCCCCCCTTTTCTCCTGCACCGGGTCCTAAATCAAGCACATAGTCCGCCATTCTAATCGTTGCCTCATCATGCTCAACCACAATCAGGGTATTGCCTAAATCCCGCAGGCAGCATAAGGTATCTAAAAGTCTTTTATTATCCCGTTGATGTAATCCAATACTCGGCTCATCTAAGATATAAAGCACACCCATCAATCCCGAGCCGATTTGTGTGGCTAATTGAATTCGTTGAGCCTCTCCTCCGGCTAATGTCCCGGCGGCACGGTCTAAGGTCAGGTAGTCAACACCTACATTGATTAAAAATTCTAATCGCCTTTTGATCTCTTTCAGGATTTGATAAGCAATGAGCGTCTCTTTTTCGGTTAATTTTAAATTCTGGAAGAACTCATAAGCCTTTTTAATGGATAATTTACTCACCTCACCAATGGACATATCCTGAATTGTAACCGCTAAACTTTCCTTTTTCAATCTGGCACCCTCACAGGTAGGGCAATGTTGCCTGGTCATAAATTCTGAAATCTCATCACGGGACATCTCGGAATCTGTCTCTTTAAATCGCCGTTCTAAAGCAGGAATTACCCCTTCATATTCCCCAAAATATTGCGTCTTGTAGCGAGTTCGATAATATTCCCCCTGAGTTCCATAAAGCAAAAGTTGTTGATGTTCCTTTTTCAGGTCTTTAAATGGGACATCCAATCTAAAACCATATCGTCTGGCTAATCGTTCTAATATCCGTTGTAACCTCTCCCAAGGGATGCCCCAGGGTCTAATCGCCCCATCATAAACACTTAAATTTTTATTTGGCACGACTAACTCAGGGTCAATTTCTAATTTAACCCCTAACCCTTTACAGGTAGGGCAGGCGCCATAAGGGCTGTTAAAGGAAAACATCCGCGGCGAGATCTCTTCATAACTAACCCCACAATACAGGCAGGTCAATTCTGCTGAAAAGATTAAATCCTCTTTCTCATCTACCTCAATAAAAACTATGCCGGTTGATAGTTTAAATGCCGTCTCAATTGAGTCAGCCAATCTACCTCGTTCGGCTTTCAAGACAAGCCTGTCGACCACCACCTCAATATTATGTTTTTTGTTTTTATCTAATTTGATTTCTTCTTCCAGGTCGTATATCACTTTATCTATCCTTACCCGGACAAATCCTTCTTTGCGAATGGTTGAAAGTATCTCCTGGTATTCACCCTTTCGCCCACGAACGATAGGGGCAAGGATCTGGATGCGGGTCTTATCCGGCAGATTCATTATCTGGTTGACTATTTCATCTACGGTTTGTTTGGTTAGCGGTCTCCCACATTTATAGCAATGTGGCTGACCGATTCTGGCAAACATAAGACGGAGGTAATCATATATCTCGGTGACAGTGCCCACAGTAGAGCGTGGATTCTTACTTGCGGTTCGTTGTTCGATGGCAATAGCCGGGGATAGCCCTTCGATGTAATCCACATCCGGTTTTTCCATCTGACCCAAAAACTGGCGGGCGTAGGCAGATAATGATTCAACATATCGTCTTTGACCCTCGGCATAGATGGTATCAAAGGCTAAAGAGGATTTGCCCGAGCCTGACAAACCGGTTATGACTACCAATTTATTTCGCGGTATCTGGACATCGATATTTTTTAGATTATGTTCTCGTGCCCCTTTGATAAATATAAAATCCTTTGAGTCCATGCAAAAAACATCCTTAAATTTAAGAAAAATATATTGAGTAAAACAAAGGCAACTAGAGGCCCAAAAACTGCGCCTGCATGGTCTAAACCCCTATGAAAACCAAAGGCTTTGCCATAATCTTTCACATCCACGGAATCGGCTATTAAGACATCCCTGGGAGATGTCCTTATTCTTTATTTTACCACTATTACCAGCTCTATGTCAACAAAAAACTTTTACCTCCAGAAATTCCCCAACTTTTAGGAGTGGTTTAAAGAGGGGTGTTTTTTAAGGGGAGAGAAACACTTTTTGAAAAAAGTGTTTCTCTCCCCTTAAACCCCTCTCTTCCCCAAAACTTTTTAATCACAAGGGTATGGATTTTAGTTACCCAAGAAATGGGTAACTAAAATCCATACCCTTGTGATTAAAAAGTTTTGG
>SBAY01000332.1 GCA_005239945.1 Nitrospira sp. | reverse complement strand
AGAGGGTAAGATGAAGATTACTTCATGGTTAGATGCCTTTGCCAATTATACCCTGCAGGATACAGAGATTACCTCAAACCCGGCTGAGCCAAAGACTGTTGGTAAGGATTTTGAGTATGTCCCTGAGAAGATGGCTAACATTGGGATTTCTTTCCGCAAGAATTCCTTAGATGCCTCGTGTATCTGGCACTTTGTAGATAGGATGTATGCTAATTCTGATAATACTGATGTTGTAAAAGGTGTCTATGGTGCGTATGATAAGGTGGAGACAGTTGATCTGAAGGTGGGTTATAGCCCAAAGGAAAACCTGCGGCTCGCAACTTCCGTGGATAATCTACTTGACAAAGAGTATTACCAGTATTACAAGTCAGGAGGGAGGACGATTACCTTTGAGGCAGGGTGGAGGTATTAGGTAAGGGGGTTTTATGATGATAAAGATACGCGGGTAAAAAGCCTATTATACACCTCTTTGCGGTGGCCAATTGATGATTAAAACAGAAGGACTGACCAAATATTTTGGTAATATAAAAGCCATAGATAACCTGAATCTACATATCAAGGAAGGTGAGGTTTTCGGATTGCTTGGTCCAAATGGAGCAGGTAAGACTACAACTGTGCGCATGCTCAATACCCTGACCTTACCAACTTCAGGCCGGGCAGAGATTGATGGGCTGGATGTGGTTAAGCAAGCAAATGAGGTTAAGCGGTTGATTGGCGTCTCACCTCAAGAACTGAATCTGGACAAAGAGCTTACCGGCAGAGAGAATCTTCGCCTGCATGGCTTACTCCACCGAATGAAGGGGAGAGAAGAGAGGATAGAAGAACTACTTAAGTGGGCCGGGCTTTCTGACCGGGCGGATAATCTGGTTAGGACCTATTCTGGGGGGATGCAGCGCAGATTGCTTGTCGGCCGGGCTATTATGCATCGACCCAAGGTGCTCTTTTTAGATGAACCTACTGTCGGGCTTGACCCACAGGTTAGACGGCAGATATGGGACATTATCCGCGACCTTACTCGCCAGGGTGTGACAATCTTGCTTACTACCCATTACATCGAAGAAGCAGAGATGCTCTGCCATCGAGTAGGTATCCTCAATCATGGTGAATTGATTGCCTTAGGCACCCCTCGTGAACTCAAAGCAAAGGTTGGCCATTTTGTGGTTGAATCCCTTGATAATGGGGTAACTAATTACAGGTTGTTCAATACCAGGGAAAATGCTTATAAATTCGCTGAACAAAGAGCTGATGATGTCTTTATTCGGGAGTCAAATTTAGAGGATGTGTTTATTAAACTTACTGGTGAGAGGATTGTGAGATGAACTTCTACCCTATCTTTTTACGAGAGATGCTTATCTTTAAGAGACGGCTTCTGAATATCGGCTACCTTTTCTCAACTATGATTACGCCGCTACTTTACTTAGTTGCCTTTGGACTTGGGCTTGGTCGAGGAATCAGTATCGAGGGAATTTCTTATCTTATGTTTGTAGTGCCTGGTATCTGTGCCATGAGTTCTATGACAAACTCTTACACCTGGATTGCTACTACCATTTCAGTAGGCAGGCTCCATTTCAAAACCTTTGAGGAGTATCAGGTAAGTCCAGTAACTGCAACAGATATAATGCTTGGTGAGATTTTATCAGGGGTAGTTCGTGGACTCTTTGCCTCAAGCCTGATCTTAATTGCTGGAGCTATCTTTGGGGCAGGATTCCCCCAAAACCCTATCTTTTTGTTGGTCTGGGTGCTGAACTGCCTGATATTTGCCTGCTTTGGAGTTATCTCTGGATTTTTAGCAAAATCGCATGAAGATACTGCTACCTTCTCTAACTTCTTTATTATGCCTATGGCATTCTTCTGCGGTACATTCTTCCCAATAGATAATCTGCCGGCATTTATCAAGGGGTTCCTCTATATCCTGCCACTAACACATGCGAACAACGCACTAAGAACAAGCTTCCTGGGGCAGCAAGTAGAAATGATTTCACTTGGGATTATGCTTGCCTTCCTTGTAATCTCTTTTTACCTTGGGGTAATAACCATCAGGAGGTCGAATAGATGAGAAAATATAATAGGACAAATAGGACTTATGGGAGATATTACAATTTAATTCTTTTAATCTCTGCTCTTTTTCTTTTTGGCTGTGTCAAAGAGATAGGTGCTACCACAGGAGAAATTGTTGGCTATGATGACTTTGACAGAAAGATAGTGCTTCCTAAAGCCCCCCAGCGAATTGTGATGGTTAGTGCTACTCACATAGAGACTATCTTTAAGTTGGGTAAAGGGAAAAAGATCGTTGGTGTGCCAGATTCTGTTAAGAAGGGCTCATACCCTGATCTGGTTAAAAGGTATCCATCTTTACTCAAAAAACCAACAGTAGGGGACTTTTCCAATCCCAGTTTGGAAAAGATTGTCTCTCTCTCCCCTGACCTTATTATCATTTATGATTCAGCAGATACCCCAGGAAAGTACTCTACAATATTTGAAAAATGGAGATTGAATTATGCGGCTTTTAGGACTGCCTCTGATGTAGCGTGGGGACTGAAACAGATAGAACGGTTGGGTATATTGTTGGGTAAAGAAAAAGAAGCTAAGAGATTGATTCAAGGGATAAAAGAAGAGATTGAAGGGTTATCCAAAAAGGCTGATTCATTAAAGAATCGGCCATTAGTTTATTACAGGTGGGGGTTTGGCAATGGGACATACGGCAAGAGAGCAGTTTTAGATGAGCTGATTAGATTGGCTGGTGGAATTAATTTGGCAGGTGAATTTGATAAACAATGGTTTGAACTCTCTCCAGAATATGTAATAAGCAAGGATCCAGATGTGATTGTTATCTCTTACTATAAAGAAGAAGATAGGGAGGCAGTGATAAAAGCACTTAAAGACTCTCCCGCATTTGCAAAGGTTAAAGCAGTGAAGAATAACAGGGTCTATGCCATAAATGGAACTTGGCTACATTCACCAATTTTGTTCCCTAAAGCGATTCGTAAATTAACTGGGTTTATTCATCCAGAGGTAGAGATTAATGAAGAGTAAACAGTCTTTTATTTTAACTATCTTACTCGTTGGGTTGATCATATCTTGCATATTAGCGATTATGATTGGCCCTGTATTTATCCATCCAGCAGTAGTAGTCAAGATATGGTTACATAAGCTGCTAGGTGGTCTGATTCAGCCTGACTGGACTGCTATCCAGGAGACGATAGTAGTAGATATTCGCACCCCACGAGTGATTCTCTCTATGCTGGTAGGGATGGGGTTGGCTATATCTGGGACAGCTATGCAGGGTCTGTTCCGTAATCCTATGGCAGAGCCTTATGTTTTAGGTATGTCTGCTGGTGCAGCCTGCGGGGCATCACTGGCGATTGTATTGGGTATAGGTAAGATATTCGGTGTATTCTCAATTCCTGCTATGGCTTTTATTGGAGCTACTATAACCATATTTGTAGTCTATAACATTGCTAAAACTGATGGCAAGGTTCCTACAGAAACCTTGCTTTTATCTGGGATTGCTGTGGGTTTCTTTCTCTATGCAGTGGTCTCTTTCTTAAAGCTCATTGCTCCTGATGCAGTCCTTAGAAATGTAGTCTTATGGCTGATGGGCTCTTTTGCTATGGCAGGCTGGACTGATGTTAAGCTTGTGATTCTGCCTATTTTATGTGGAATAGTGATAATTTATTTCCTGTGCCGAGAGTTGAATATCCTTCAATTTGGAGAAGAGACTGCTCTGCATCTGGGTATAGAGGTTGAGACGGTAAAGAGAATTTTGCTGGTCTTTTCTGCCTTAATAACAGCTGTATGTGTATCAGTAAGTGGCATAATAGGGTTTGTTGGATTGGTTATCCCACACATAATTAGGTTTATCATTGGACCTGGACATCATATCCTATTGCCTGCTTCGGCACTTGCTGGAGGAATCTTTCTTATATTATGTGATATATTAGCCAAAACAGTTTCCCAGCCAGTAGAACTGCCTATTGGTATTATCACAGCAGGTATTGGTGCTCCATATTTTGTATATCTGTTGAGGCGAAGAAAAAAGGCTATTAGTTGGTGGTAAAAGATGTTACAGACAAAAAACATATCTGCTTCATACCGAGAAACTGTGGTGCTTGAAGAGGTTAGCTTTCAGGTAGAGGAAGGAGAATTTCTTGGCATCATTGGACCAAATGGAGCGGGAAAGACTACTTTACTTAAGATAATGACCGGGGTAAAGTCTCCGCTTACTGGTGAGGTTATGCTGGATGGGAAAGATATGAGGAGCCTTTCTCGGAAGCAGATAGCCCAAATAATGGCGGTTGTGCCCCAGAGCTCATTTATTCCCCCATTGTTCACTGTGGAGGATGTGGTGATGATGGGCAGGTATCCTCATCAAAGGAGCCGATTTACAATCACCAAAGAGGATAATGAGGTTGTTAAGGATGTCATACAAAAGATTGGCATTACTCTTTTTGGCAGTCGATTTATCAATGAGCTGAGTGGTGGAGAACGCCAGGAGGTAATCATTGCCCGGGCACTGGCTCAAAAGCCTAAAGTTCTTATGCTGGATGAACCTACTGCCAGTCTGGACATAAAACATCAGATGAAGATACTTGGGTTGGTGAAGATGCTGGTTAAAGAAGATGGGATTACAGCTATCATGGTTATTCATGATTTGAATTTAGCCGCCAGATTCTGCCAAAGGCTTATTTTACTTCATAATTGCAAGATTCATTCTCATGGTAAGCCAGAAGATGTCCTTACCTCGCAGAATCTTAAAGAGGTGTATGAAGTGGATGCAGAGGTTAATTATAATACCTCTATAGACTCATTGCAGATAGTGGTAAAAGAATAAGTTTGGGAGGTGACTTTTATGAAGTTAGTATCAATTATATGGCAAAGTTATTCCAATATGCTTAAAAGGGCAGCAAAGAATGTAGAGGACCTTATGGAGGTGAAGCTTTATCCATCAAGATACCTTGAGAAGAATCCTGAAAAAGTCGATGAAATGCTTGCTCAGGCAAAGGAGGCAGATATTGTATTCATTCATCGCTCCACTGAAGGAATCTGGGATGAGATTGGAGAGAAATTAAAGGATTTAGATGTACCAATTGTCTGCTCAAGTCATGACCCATCTTATTGGATTCTGTCAACATACAAACCAGAGGTGGTTGCTAAAGTTTATGCTTATATCGTCAAAAATGGTGAGAAGAACTTTACTAATATGCTCAAATATATTGCCCGGGAGGTTGGAGGGCTTAAGGGTATTGAAGTAGAGGAACCAGAAGATATCCCCTGGGAAGGGCTGTATCACCCAGAGGCACCAGGTATCTTTGAGACTGTGGGAAGATATTTGGAATGGTATAACTCCTATAGGTCATATGAGTCCTATATTGGCATTCTCTTATCCCGCCATTACTGGATAAATGATAATTTAGAGGTAGAAAAAACCTTGATTCGTGAATTGGAGAGCCTTGGCTTAGGAGTTATTCCTGCATTCTCTTATTCAGTCAAGGATAAGGAGTTAGGGACAAAAGGAAGTGGTGAGGTAGTAAGAGAATGTTTCTTAGATAAGAAAGGAAAGCCAAGGATTGATGCTTTAATCAGGCTTCAAATGTTTTTCCTTGGCTCTGGAAGGGAAAATGCTGGTGAAATTGATAAAGAGATAGCCAAAGAGGGGGTTGATATCTTGAAGAAGTTTGATGTTCCTGTTTTTGCACCTGTAACTTCTTATTATAAGACCATAGAAGAATGGGAAAAAGATGGTTATCAAGGGCTTGGGGAAGGGATAGGCTGGTCGATTGCTATGCCTGAGTTTGAAGGTAGGATTGAGCCAATAATTATTGGTGGTGCAGAGAGAGGAGCTAATGGAATAGAAGATAGGATGCCAATTGAAGATCGCTGCAAAAAGCTTGCTCAGCGGGTGGCTAATTGGATACGACTGCAGCAAAAACCAGTGCAGGAACGCAAGGTAGCCTTCATCCTGCACAATAACCCCTGTGCCTCGGTTGAGGCAACCGTTGGTGGTGGAGCACATCTGAATACATTGGAGAGTGTAGCCAGGGTGATGCACCGGATGAGAGAAGCAGGTTACAGCGTCAAACCACCAGTTGATGGCAAGGAGCTTATCACCACCATCATGGATCGCAAGGCTATCTCAGAATTTCGTTGGACAACGGTTGATGAGATAGTAAAGAAGGGTGGTGTTCTCAAGCAGGTAACAAAAGAAGAATATGAGGAGTGGTTTCATACGCTTTCTTCCAAAGTGCAGGAGCGGATGAACAATGCCTGGGGGAATCCTCCAGGAGAAGAGGTAAATGGTGTCCCACCGGCTATGGTTTATGACGGCAAGATATTGGTTACAGGTGTCCAATATGGCAATGCTGTTGTTTGTGTTCAGCCAAAGCGTGGCTGTGCTGGGGCAAGGTGTGATGGTCAGGTATGCAAGATTCTACACGACCCGGATATTCCCCCACCCCATCAGTATATGGCTACATATCGTTATCTGGAATATGATTTTAGGGTAGATGTAATTGTCCATGTCGGAACCCATGGAAATTTAGAGTTTTTGCCAGGAAAAGGGACTGCTTTATCAAAAGATTGCTATCCAGACATCGGTATTGGCAACATACCACACCTCTATATCTACAACGCTGACAATCCCCCTGAGGGTACTATTGCCAAACGCAGAAGTTATGCTACCTTAGTTGACCATATGCAAACTGTAATGACTCAAGGTGGACTTTATGAGGAGCTTGAGGAGTTGGGACGGTTTCTTGGTGAATATGAGCAGGTAAAGGATATAGACCCTGGTCGAGCTCATGCCCTGCAACACCTGATTATGGAGGTTATCCGAAAAACCAATCTGGACAAGGAGATTAAAATTTACCACAGAGACACAGAGGGCACAGAGAGCATAGAAAGCACAGAAAAGCCTTTCAAAAAGGTAGCCCTCAGTGAATTGAGTGATGATGTAGTTCATTCTATACCCTTTGATGAGATTGCAAAGGAAGCCCATGGAGCGCTATCTTTAACCAGAAATACCCAGATTCAGGATGGGATGCATACCTTTGGCCAGTTGCCAGAGGGAGAGAAGCGGGTGGATTTCATCAACTCCATCCTGCGATATGATGCAGGTGAAGATGTCTCTCTAAGAAAGATTGTCGCCGGGATGATGGGCATGAATCTTAGTGATCTGTTAAAAGATGGTAGCAAGGTTTGCCCGCACCACAAGAGAAGTTACGGCGAATTATTAGAAGAGGTCGATACCATTTGCAAGGAATTTATCCGCAGGATGATGAGTGATGGAAAAGATTTGAGTAGGCTGGTTAGGGAGGTGCTTGGTGAAAGACTGAAAAAGGCGAATTACATAGACCGGCTTGGCCTAATCCAGGAAAGGCTGGCTGATCTGAACAGGCGGATTGATGAATCACAGGAGATAGACTCTCTTCTTCATGGATTCGAAGGCGGCTACATCCCGCCCGGTCCATCAGGATTGATTACAAGAGGCAGGGATGACATTCTGCCAACAGGCAGAAACTTCTACTCCCTTGACCCACATCGGATCCCAACAAAGGCTGCCTGGGAAGTCGGAAAAAAATTAGCCAAGGCAGTGATTGAGAAACACAAAAAGGAAGAAGGTAAACTGCCGGAAAATGTAGCTATCTATTGGATGTGTAATGATATTATGTGGGCAGATGGCGAGGGTATGGCTCAGATATTCTATCTGTTGGGTGTCCAACCTGTCTGGCAGCCAAATGGCCGGATAAAAGGATTTGAGATTATTCCATTGGAGAAATTAGGTAGACCAAGAATTGATGTAACCATTCGTGTATCTGGTATAACCAGGGACAATTTCCCTAACTGTATAGATCTTGTTGATGAGGCAATTCAGGCTGTGGCCTCTCTGCCAGAGCAGCTTGAGATGAACTTTGTGCGTAAACACTCCTTGTCTCAGGTAGAAGAGGCAGGTGAGTCGCAAGAGAATAAGGATGCCTGGCGAAATGCTACCCTGCGTGTCTTTGCCTCAAAACCAGGCACCTATCAGGCAGGAACGCAACTTGCGGTCTATGCCTCTGCATGGAAAGACGAGAAAGACCTGTCAGATGTATTCGTCTACTGGAATGGCTATGCCTATGGCAAGGGGATATTTGGTGAAGAGAAACACCGTCAACTGGCTGAGAATTTGAAAACAGTAGATATAACTTACAACAAGGTAGTCAGCGACGAGTATGACCTATTTGGTTGCTGCTGCTACTTTGGAACCCATGGTGGAATGACTGCTGCTGCCAGACATCTCTCTGGCAAACAAGTCAAAACTTACTATGGTGATACCCGTGAACCAGAGCATATTGAAGTAAGAGACATGGCTGATGAGATAAGGCGTGTGGTTAGGACAAAACTTCTCAACCCTAAATGGATTGAGGGGATGAAGAGGCATGGCTACAAAGGAGCTGGGGATATATCAAAGCGCATTGGTCGTGTCTATGGCTGGGAGGCAACTACGCAAGAGGTAGATGACTGGATATTTGACGACATTGCCTCTACCTTTATGCTGAATGAGGAGAACAAAAAATTCTTTGAGGAGAACAACCCCTGGGCATTAGAAGAGATTGGTCGCCGACTGCTTGAGGCACATCAGCGGGGCTTGTGGGATGCTGACCCTGAGGTTTTGGAAGGGTTAAAAAATGCCTATCTTGAGATTGAAGGCTGGATAGAGGAGAAGATGGGGGATGTCCAGGGTGATTTTCAGGGTGGTTCAGTGGACATCCTGACTGCAGAAGATGTGGCTGACTGGGGGGCAAAGATGCAGGAGATTAAAGAGAAAATAGCTCTTTAGTCTATTCTTTTGAAAAATAATCCTTGACTTTTTTAGCATATCTGCTAAAATTAAGTATGTATTTTTAACAAAAAGAGGTTTTTGCTATGAAGCAGTTATTAAATAGAAAGATAATTGAAGCCATTTACAATCAACTCTCTACTGGAAACATAATCATCCTTATTGGTGCCAGACAAACGGGTAAGACATCTATCCTCAAACTCTTAATAGAAAGGCTGAAGAAACAGGCAGCGCCCAAGAATATATTCTACTTTGATTTAGAAAAACCTGAACTCATCGAGATATTTAGTTCACACCATACCTGTATTCGTTACTTAGAACTTAAGGGCGCAGACCTTAACCAACCCATCTATCTTTTCATTGATGAATTTCAGTATATTCCAGAGGCTACGAAGCTTTTTAAGATTATCCATGATTCAAAAGAAGAGATTAGAATCATTGCTTCTGGGTCTTCGGCATTAGAGATAAAAAGGAGACTCCTTGAGCCTTTAACTGGTAGAAAAAGGATATTCTATTGTCATCCTCTTGATTTTGAGGAATTCTTGAGCTTCAAGAAGGCTTTTGATATAAAAGAGATATTCCTCAAACTAAGCCTTAATGACAATATAGCTCCTTTTCTTTCCGCTTTTTCTTCCCTTTATGAAGAG
This sequence comes from Nitrospira sp., assembly GCA_005239945.1. Taxonomy (GTDB): domain Bacteria; phylum UBA9089; class CG2-30-40-21; order CG2-30-40-21; family SBAY01; genus SBAY01. The sequence goes on along the minus strand of SBAY01000332.1, from coordinate 2,317 downwards.
TTTTTACTCTTCGGGGCCTACCCCAAGATTGTTCTGACCGAATCTGCCGAGGAGAAAAAGGCGGAATTGAATGAGATATATAACTCTTATATTGGTAAAGACATCAGGAGTTTTGTGGATGATGAGGATATTGTTCGATTCAATAGACTGGTTAGTATCCTTGCCTCTTGCAACGCCAATCTATGTAATCTCCATCAGCTCTCCAACACCGCCGACCTCTCCAGAAGAAAGGTTGAAAGGTATCTCTTTCTGCTTGAACAGACCTTTGTGATTAAATTAGTCCAGCCATTCTTTATCAACAGGCAGAAGGAAATTACCAAAACTCCAAAGATATTCTTTAATGATACCGGGATAGTAAACAGCATCTCAGGCGATTTTAACCCAGTAGATTATAGAAGAGATAGAGGGGCTATGGTTGAAACGGCTGTCTATGTCGAGTTCCTCAAGAACAGTAGTGTGGGCGATAGAATAAACTATTGGCGAACCAGAAATCAGAGTGAGGTAGACTTTATCGTCAAGAAGGAGGGAAGGTTTCTCCCAATAGAGGTAAAGTATCAAGTATTCAGGCAACCGACTATTCCCAGAAGCCTGCTCTCTTTTATCTCTTTTCATAATTGTTTATCCGGTTTTGTGATTACCAAAGATTATCTGGCCAAAAGAGAATATAATAACTGTCCAATCTATTTTCTTCCTGCCTTTATGGCCAGGAAGATACTGGAGGACAAATGGGAAGTAAAACCAGAAGAGGAGAGAGATGTTTAATATCAGGTGATGAGTTGGGCAGGTTTTAGGTGGCTCACCGGTAAAATTCTTGCCCGAAAAGCCAGAAGGATTGGGGTTCGGATTTCGGGGGGAACCAATTCTATCTTTCCCGAAATCCGAACCCCCTAAAATGTCCTGTTTGGTTCCGGCTTGTCCGGCTTAGGAGGATGATATGAGCTGTCGAAGCATAATATTTCCATTTACAGCCATTGTAGGTCAGGAACGGATGAAGAAGTCGCTGGTGTTAAATGCCATAAATCCAGGACTATCCGGGGTGCTTATTAGAGGAGAAAAAGGCACGGCTAAATCAACTGCAGCCAGAGCACTGGCCAATCTATTGCCTGAGATTGAGGTGGTCTCAAACTGCCCATTTAGTTGCCATCCAGAGCGTGAGGAATTGATGTGCGATGAATGTCGGCATCGAAAGAACCAGGGTGAAGCCCTTCCTGTTACAAAAAGGAAGATGCATGTAGTCAACCTGCCGGTAGGGGCGACCGAGGACCGGGTGGTAGGCACCCTTGACATCGAACATGCCTTAAAGACCGGTAAGAAAAGGTTTGAACCAGGGGTTTTAGCCGATGCCCATCGGGCAATACTCTATGTAGATGAGGTGAACCTTCTGGATGACCATATCGTCGATGTTCTCCTGGACTCGGCAGCTATGGGTGTCAATACTATTGAGCGGGAAGGGGTCTCTTACTCACATCCGGCACATTTCATCTTGATTGGTACCATGAACCCAGAGGAAGGAGAGCTCAGACCTCAATTACTCGACAGATTTGGTCTTTGTGTAAATATTGAGGGAATCGATGACCCTAAGGCCAGGGTGGAGGTCATTAAGAGACGACAGGGCTTTGAGGAAAACCAGGCTCGATTTGTCGCTAATTGGGAGGCTGAAGAAAAGGCCTTAAGCGAGTTGATTATTAGAGCCCAGGAGCTTCTTAATAATGTGGTATTGTCTGATGACATGTTGGAGCTGATTGCCAAAATAGCGGTAGATATGCAGGTAGATGGCCACCGTGCAGATATATTTATGATGAAAACATCCAGAACCATTGCTGCTTATCATGAAAGACAGGAGGTTACTGAAGATGATGTTAAAGAGGCAGCAGAACTGGTCTTGCCACACCGGATGAGAAGAAAGCCTTTTCAGGAACAAAAGATGGACCAACAGCAGATTGAGCAGACTATCCAGGAACACAAAAAGCAAAAGAGTCCACCTCAACAATCTGAGTCCAATCAGAGTCCTCCACCTCAGGGTAAAGATAAAAATGAAGATAATCAGGAGGATGATTGACCATCAGGAACAGTCGGATTCAAGCACCGAAACCCATTTTGAGATAGGAGAATCTTTTGAGGTAAAAGATTTGCATCTGTCCAAAGAAAAAGAGATAAAGGATGGTGCAGGGAAAAGAAGCAAAACTGTTTCTAAAGATAAGAGAGGAAGGTATATAAAAAGCAGATTACCATTGGAAAAGACAAGTGATGTTGCCTTTGATGCTACCTTTCGGGCAGCCGCACCGTATCAGAAAAGCAGGGGTCAGGGGTCAGGGGT
>SBAY01000359.1 GCA_005239945.1 Nitrospira sp. | reverse complement strand
CAATGTATTTTATTCCATTTGTGTAATTCCTTTATTTTTCAAGGTTATTTGGTTCCCTTAAATTATCCTTTTTGGGTCAATTTGAATTATTCCCTACAAATGATTGTGGATGCTATTAAACATCAGTATTCATTCAATGTTATTCATTTGAATTCGATGTTTAAAATAGATGTCTATGTATTAAAAGAAGATGAATTTTCAAAAGAAGAGTTTAAAAGACGGGAAAAAGTTATACTTATTCCATCTCCAGAAAAGACCGCTTATGTATCTACCCCCTGAGGATACCATCTTAAGTAAGTTAGAGTGGTTTCGGAGAGGTGATATGGTATCTGACCGACAATGGATTGATGTATTAGGGATATTGAAGGTACAAGGTGAGCGACTGGATATGGCTTATCTCCACTATTGGGCGAATAAACTGAATTTGGTTGATTTACTTAGAAAGGGATTAGAGGAGGCAGGAATAGAGGAATGAAGCTCAAAAAAGCAATAAAAGAGAATGCTCTAAAAGAATGCCTTGAAAGAAATCCAAAAGTAGCCTTAGCCTTTATCTTTGGTTCTTATGCATCTGGATTTGCCCATAAAGAATCGGATTTTGATGTAGCTGTTTATCTCAGAGACTATCCTTGTTCGTTACTCTCTTCTCAAGTTATTCGCTATGAGGAAGGAATAATGCAGGAGGAAGATGAGATCTGGTTTGAAATATCACAGCTTGTCCACAAAGAGGTTAATATAGTCTGCCTGAATATAGCCCCAGCGAACTTAATTTGTAGTGTTATAACGACTGGAATACCGTTGGTCATTAAAGATAAGGGATTATATTGGGAGCTTTATTTAAGGGCAAGTGCGGAGGCAGAGGATTTTTTGGGGTTTTGCGAAGATTTCTATAGAATTAAACAAAGGGCAAAATCTTTAACCAAAGAAGATAAAAATAGATTATTACTGAAAGTTGATTTTTTAGATGACCAGGTAAATGAAATTGAACGGTTTAGGAGTTTAACCAAGCAAGAATATGTAGAGGATAGAGATAAAAGAAGAATTATAGAAAGATGGGCTGAAAATACTATTAACGCACTTATTGATACAGCCAAGATTATCTTAGCCTCAGAGCACAAATCTATGCCAAAAAGTTACGAGGATACCCTGCTTCATTTTGGGCTTCTTGTAGGTTTATCCGAAGAAAAATCAAGAAAATTCTCAAAATTCGCTAATCTGAGAAATATTCTTGCTCACGAATACCTGGATATTCTTTACCAGAGAATACAGGATTTTATTAAAGGATTTACACCGTTATATGACAAAATTAAAAATTTTTTAAATGAATACTTAGAAAAGGAGTAATCAAATGATTGAATTGACCATTGATTTAAAAACAGTTACTGTTCAAGAAGGAACAACTATCTTGCAGGCGGCTAAGTCTGTGGGGATTAAGATTCCGCATTTGTGCTATCATAAATGCCTTTCACCATCAAGCAGTTGTCGGATATGCGTGGTGGAGGTAGAAGGGGCCAGGACTTTAGTTGCCTCCTGCTCCTATCCGGTAGCCAGCGGAATGAAGGTGCAAACCGATACCGAACGGGTACTCAATGCCCGGCGGTTGGTTTTAGACCTTCTGTTGTCTAACCATCCGACGGATTGCCTGACCTGCGAGAAGAACGGCGTGTGCAAACTTCAGAAATATGCCTATGAACTGGGTGTCCCTTCAACCAGTTTTGAGGGAGAAAGAAACCAATATCCGGTTGATACATCCAATCCCTTTATTGAACGAGATTATACGAAATGTATCCTCTGTGGTCGTTGTGTGTCTGCCTGCAGCGAAATTCAGATGCTGGGTATCCCCAATTTTGCTAATCGGGGATTTGGAACCAGGATTGCGGCGTTTTACGATAGCCCATTGCAGGAAACGGATTGTGCGTTTTGTGGTCAATGCGTAGCGGTATGTCCTGTGGGCGCCTTGACGGAAAAGGTTCGCCGATTCAAGGGAAGGGAGTGGGAACTGAAGAAGGTGACGACTACCTGCCCATATTGTGGTTGTGGCTGCACCTTTGACCTGAATGTAAAAGATAATGAGGTGGTGAAGGTTACTTCAAACGACAAGAACCCGGTCAATGGATTAGCCCTTTGTGTCAAAGGGAGGTTTGGATTTGACTTCATCAACCGTTCGGACAGACTGAAGATGCCCTTAATAAAGGAACCCTCCGGTGAATTCCGTGAGACAAGTTGGGATAAGGCGTTAAAGTTGATAGCCAATAGGTTCAACCAGATTAAAACTCAAGATGGTGCAAATAGTATTGCCGGCATAAGTTCTGCCCGCTGTACTAACGAGGAAAATTACCTTTTCCAGAAGTTTATGCGGGCGGTAATTGGCACAAACAATGTTGACCACTGTGCCCGATTATGTCATGCCTCGACGGTGGCTGGACTGGCTGTTTCCTTTGGCTCAGGGGCAATGACCAATTCCATTGCGGAGGTGGCCGGGGCGGATTGTATCTTAGTTACCGGCTCAAATACTACCGAATGCCATCCAATTATTGGTTTGAAGATAAAACAGGCGGTCAAAAATGGGGCGAAATTGATTGTTTTTGACCCAAGACGCATAGAATTGGCCCAGATGGCGGATGTGTATGGACAATTCAGAAGTGGCACCGATGTTGCCTGGCTTAATGGAATGGCAAATATCATCATCAACGAAGGTTTGTTGGATGAAAAATTTATTAGCGAGCGGTGCGAAGGGTTCGACGAATTTAAAGCCGCAGTGAGGGAATATACCCCGGACAAGGTGGAGAAGATAACCGGTATTCCGGCGGATGACCTTATCAGAGCCGCCAGAATTTATGCAAGTGCCGACAAAGCCAGCATCATCTATTCTATGGGCGTAACCCAACATACCACCGGCACGGACAATGTCTTTGCCATTGCCAATCTGGCGATGTTGACCGGAAATATTGGACGGGAGAGTGTGGGGGTTAATCCCCTGCGCGGTCAGAATAATGTTCAGGGGGCCTGTGATATGGGTGCTTTGCCTCCGCTTCTGCCCGGTTATCAAAAGGTGGCTGACCCACAAAGCAGAGCTAAATTCGAAGAAGCATGGGGAGTCCAATTGCCAGAATCCCCCGGGCTTACTGTTATCGAAATGCTCAACGAGGCAGGTAAAAAAATCAAGGCAATGTATATTATGGGTGAGAACCCAATGGTTTCCGACCCGGATATTACCCATGTCGAATCTAGCCTTCAAGCATTAGATTTTTTGGTGGTGCAGGATATCTTCCTTACAGAAACCGCTAAACTGGCTGATGTAGTTTTGCCAGCCGCCTCCTTTGCTGAGAAAAATGGGACATTTACTAATACCGAACGAAGGGTGCAATTAGTCAGAAAGGCTATCGAGCCGGTCGGAACCAGCAAACCTGATTGCGTCATACTGGTTGAATTAGCCGGCAAGATGGGTTACCAGATGCGATATGACTCAGCCGCATCGGTTATGGAAGAGATTGCCGGATTAACCCCTTCTTACGGTGGTATTTCTTATAAACGGTTAGAAAAAGAAGGTGGACTCCAATGGCCCTGCCCGGATGCCGCTCATCCCGGTACAAAATTTTTACACAAAGACAAATTCGCCGGTGGAAAAGGCAAGTTCCAACCAGTCCAATATCGCCCACCGGCTGAAGAGCCAGACGCAGAATATCCATTCCGACTAACTACCGGCAGAATGCTTTACCACTACCATACCGGCTCTATGACTCGAAAGTCAGTTGGTTTAGATGAGATTTGCAAAGAAGGTTACATTGAAATCAATCCTCAAGATGCAGAATTTTTAGGAATAAAGGAAAACGATTTAGTTACGGTCTCCTCTCGTCGGGGCAAGATTGAAATAAAGGCTAAACTAACGGATATAGTCGCCCGCGGAGTAGTTTTTATCCCCTTCCATTTTGCCGAATCTGCGGCTAATGTGCTAACCAATGCGGCTTTAGACCCCATAGCCAAAATCCCTGAACTTAAGGTTTGTGCGGTAAAGATTAGTAATAAGTAATGGAGTTTGTCCCCTCAAATTCTCCTTTTCCTGGGTAACTAAAATCCATACCCTTGTGATTAAAAAGTTTTGGGGAAGAGAGGGGTTT
>SBAY01000285.1 GCA_005239945.1 Nitrospira sp. | reverse complement strand
TCTCTAACTTCTTTAATTTTAAGACCTTAAATATTATTCGTGTCCATTCGTGGTTTTATACATTAAATTTCCTGCAAAAGTTAGTTGTCAACAAAAAGTCAAATTCTAACCGTTACTGATTACCTATCACCGATTATCTACCTTTTCATAATTACATCCTTTACGGGCGCAGGTTAATACCTCCAGGCCACTTTTACTTTTGCGTTTAACGACCATATAACCACATTCAGGGCATAGTGTCTGAATTGGCTCGCCCCAGGTAGCAAAGTCACATTTAGGGTAATTGGAACAACCGTAGAAAAAGCCTTTCCTGGCTCGTTTACGGGTCAATTTTCCACCACATCCAGTAGGGCAGGCACAATCGATAGGCACAGACTTGATAAACTTACATTGAGGATATTTACTGCAAGAAAGGAATTGTCCGTATCGACCTTCTCTTAAAATTAAAGGGCTACCGCATTTCTCACATTTCTCTTCGGTTACTGTCTGACCACCAATCGATTTATCTGGAGAGTTCAATGGCTTAATTGTTTTACATTCAGGATACCCTGAACAGGACAGGAATTTACCATATCGTCCTTGTTTGATTACCATTGGTTTACCACATTTTTCACACACTACTTCTGTTTTCTCCTCTTCCTTGATTTGTATCTCTCCATTTTCCTTTTTTTCGATATTCTTGAGATTACGACATTTAGGATACCCTGAGCAGGACAGGAATTTACCATATCGTCCTTGTTTAATTACCATTGGCTTACCACATTTTTCACACACTACCTCTGTTTTCTCCTCTTCCTTGATTTGTATCTCTCCATTTTCCTTTTTTTCAATCTTCTTGAGATTACGACATTTAGGATATCCGGAGCAGGACAGAAATTTACCAAATCGTCCTTGTTTGATTACCATTGGTTGACCACATTTCTCACATAAAATTGAGGTTATCTCTTCCTGCTGTTTTTTTACATTCGTCATTGCCTCTTTTGCTTTAGCCAGTGAGTCTTTAAAAGGTGTATAAAACTCATTGAGGACATTGGTCCAGATTAACTCACCCTCCTCTATTTTATCAAGTTTCTCTTCTAATTGTGCCGTAAATCCTGCATTCAGAATATCAGGAAAACTTTTGATTAATAAGTCGGTAACTAATTTACCAAGTTCTGTGGGATAAAACTTTTTCTCTTGCAGCTTAACATAGTTTCTATCCTGGATGGTAGTAATAATAGCGGCATAGGTACTTGGTCTGCCAATCCCCTTTTCCTCCAATGTTTTGACTAAGGTAGCCTCAGTATATCTTGGTAGTGGTTGAGTAAAATGTTGTTTGGGGATTAGTTCCAATAGATTTAACGGCTCTTTTTCTTGTAGTGGAGGAAGTGTTTCTTCTTCCTCTTCTTTTTCATCTTTTCCTTCGGTATAGACAGCCATAAACCCATCGAATTTGACCACAGTGCCTGTAGCGACAAACAAAAATTTATTCGTGGCTAAAATTTCAACCCGAGTAATTTCCAATAAAGCTGAATTCATCTGCGAGGCTACAAACCTTGTCCAAATTAATTTGTATAGCTTATACTGGTCAGGGGTTAAGTATTCTTTAATTTTGTCTGGTGTTTTAAAAACAGATGTAGGACGAATGGCCTCATGTGCCTCCTGGGCTGATTTTTTACTTTTGTATTCAGGTGGTTTTGGAGGCAAATATGGCAAGCCAAATACCTCTTTGACATATTCTCTTGCCTGTGATTGTGCCTCTTGTGAGACCCTGACCGCATCTGTTCGCATATAGGTGATAATACCAACAGGAGACTCTTCACCTACATCTAAACCTTCATATAATTGTTGGGCAACAGCCATAGTTTTTTTGGCATTAAAGCCTAATTTTCTAACGGCTTCCTGCTGTAATGTAGAGGTAATAAAAGGTGGGACAGGATTCTGCCTCTTGTCCTTTTTAATAATCTTATGGACAATAAATTCCTTATCTTTCAACTCAGCTAAAATTTTCTCCGCCTCGTTTTTATCAGGAATATTTACCTTCTTAGCGTCTATCTTCTCTAATTTTGCCATGAACTCTAACAAAGGAGATTTCTCTTTTGTTTTCTTTTGCAATTTAGCTGTTATAGACCAATATTCCTCTGGGATAAATGCCTCAATCTCCTTTTCCCGCTCACAAATAAGTCTGACGGCAACAGACTGAACCCTGCCGGCACTTAGACCTTTTTGAACCTTTCTACTCAGAATAGGACTAATAAGGTAGCCTACCAATCTATCCAAAATTCTTCTTGCCTGCTGGGCATCTACCTTATTAATATCAATTTTACCCGGCTTCTTCAATGCCTCAACAATAGCCGATTTAGTAATTTCATTAAAGATAAGTCTCAAGGGTTCCTTTTTTGCACTAAGTTCTTGTGCCAGATGCCAGGCAATAGCCTCTCCTTCACGGTCAGGGTCAGGGGCTAAATAAATATTGTCGGCTTTTAAGGCCATCTCTTTGAGCTCTTTTAAGATTTTCCTTCGGTCAGGAATGACGACATACTTTGGTTTGAAATTATCATCGGGAGATACACCCAGGGTTGCCTTAGGAAGGTCTCTGACATGCCCCATAGATGCAGATACCTTAAATTCACTCCCTAAATATTTATTTATAGTTTTTGCCTTTGCCGGCGATTCTACGATAACTAATGATTTACTCATCCAATTTCACCTCGAGTTAATAGGATATAATAAAAGGTAAGATTTGTCAAGGAAGATTTTACTCGAGCCCTTCAATTCAGACATTAATGTCTGAATTGAAGGTTATCCGTTAGGCTGTGAAAATTTTTCTGTAAAAGCAACTTCGCTCGCCGGTATGGCAGGCAATATCTCCTATTTGTTTTATCTTAATCAACAATGTATCCTCATCACAATCATACCATATTTCTTTAACCAACTGGAAATGACCTGAGGTTTCGCCTTTTAGCCAGAGTGATTGCCTTGACCTGCTCCAAAAATGAGTCTTCCCCGTCTCTAATGTCTTTTGCAAGGATTCCTTATTCATATAAGCAACCATTAAGACATCTTTGGTTGCCTCATCCTGTATTACCGCCGGGATTAATCCCTTCTCATCAAATTTTAATTCCATCTTTCTTTCCCTCCTTATGATTAAATTTTACCATTTAAAATCATATATTGTCAACAGAAATTATTTTCAGCAGAAATTCTCCAACTTTTAGGAGTGGTTTAAAGAGAGGTGTTTTTTAAGGGGAGAGAAACCCTTTTTGAAAAAAGGGTTTCTCTCCCCTTAAACCCCTCTCTTTCCCAAAACTTTTTAACCACAAGAGTATAAAATTTTATTTACCCCATTTCTTATAAATGGGTAAATAAAATTTTATACCCTTGTGGTTAAAAAGTTTTGGAAAAGGGGAGTTTGAGGGGGAAAACCTTTTTCAAAAAGTTTTCCCCCTCAAAATATCCACTTCTTTAAATCATTGCTAAAAGTCGGGGAAAATCTGATTTTCAGTTCAGATATTAGACTTCAGACTTTAGACAGCAGACTTTTCTATGTAAGAAATCAGCCCTTGGAAGGTCATTAAAGTCTAATGTCTGATGTCTATGGTCTAATGTCTGAATTGAAGTCAACAGAAATTATTAAGAAAATTAATGATTTTGCCGATATATAGTCATAAGTGTAAGAATTTTCGATTTCTTCAATCCAAAATCGAAAATCCAAAATCTAAAATTCCATAATGAGGGAAAAAACATGGCTGAGTTAATTGCTAAAAGTGGCACTGATTTGTTTAAAAAGGTTATTTTTGTCATTTCCATTGCCTTTATCTTGATTATATTAAATTCCTATTTTCAAGAAATAGGTGCCTTGCTGGTAGAAAAAGGTAATGCAGGAATAACAAACAGCCGCTATGTTTCTCTTCTTTCTACAAAACAAACTTACTTACCTTCATTTCTCCACATAAGTGAATTTTGGGGAAAATTAACTATCGATGAAATTCCAAATAATGGTGTAAAATATAATTGTACCGCTACCATTCAGAGGCTTTATGCGGTTTGGTTACTAAAGTTATCCAAAGAATTGGGTTATAACTCGGTCAATGAAATGTTCGATTACTCACAAAGGGTTGTCAAAATCAAGGAAATAATGGATACGGTTGTCCAGGACCAATTAAAATTTGCTTCAAATAATTACCATCCAGGTATGGTAGAACTTATCGAGCCCAATGAAAAAGAGGAATGGAAGAAGATTTATCATCTATTGAATACAACCTGGTATAAAAAATTGGATAAATATGATGCCATAGATAAATTTTTGATAGAAATAGGATTGATTGATGATAGTGATTGGAAATCATCTACCTGGGAATTATTTGATTTGATGTTAAATAAAGGGTATGCTGTCTATGAAAAAGTGGATAAAAATGGTGAAAAAGGAATAGATGTCTGGAAGAAAACAAACTCATACCTGCCATTGGATGAAAATATAGTTAATAAAATTTTACCCGGGGATATACTTACTGGTAAATATTATGCCACGCATTATCCTGAAAAATACTCTACCCATATAACCGTTTATTTAGGCAAAAGGGAAGAAATTCCTGTTTTTGCTGAACAGTTTGGTGAAGATACCCGGATTACCTCTTTAGAGAAGATGTATAAAGCCCTTAGAACCGGTTTTGAAGCAATATTCAGACCAGTAATTATCATCTCCAGGGAAAATACCCAGGAATTTCTTTCAATTCCTCTAAGTGATTATAATTTTGGAAGCCAGGTAAAACCACGGATGTTATTTTTCAAAGACGAGGCAGAAAATTTTCTCTACCCGATTCAAGTAAGTGTTAATGAGATTGTTAAAAAGGCGGAAGGATGAAGGAAGAAAGACCAAAGACCAAAGCCTAAAGACCAAAGACTAAAGGGAGAAAGGGAGGAGAGAAGGAAGACTAATGTCTGAAGTATCCTAACAGTCTTTAGTCTTCTGTCTTCCGTCTATCTACCTTTAATATCCATTCATTTGCCTGCGGATTCAATTCAAACATCCAATCATACAAACCCATATATTTTTCAATTAATTGAGGTTGCTTATTGATTTGGTCTTTAAAATATTTATTAGGCCAAAAGCGTTTTTCTCGTGGGACAAAAAGTATATGTCCCTGGTCTGGTGGAATGAGTTCCATTATTTTATGCATTTCGTGTTCAAACTGGATTACCTCTTTATTCCCACAATTTATCTCTGGATTATCCACCTCGCTTTGCAGAGGTTTTTTTACCGCACGGAATGGCAGGTCAAATAGCCGTCTATCAATTGATGTATGTAGCCAGGCGATATTGGTGTTAAATTCATTTATATTCTTCAAATCATTTTCTCTGTCTGCAGAAATTCTGGTAAATTCTAATATCCCGCATCCCATAGTCCCATCAGGTCTTCGCATCAGGATACATTTACCGCCTTTTTTATCATTCGGAGATTGTTGTGCGGATTCAAACATTATTTGCAGCCCTTGAGTCTGGTTAAGCCAGGAGAAATAACCGGCAATGGCAAAATCTATCCTTGCCTCGGAATTATCCACATTACAGATTAAAAGAACCTCCCCACCTTTATCGATAAACTCATCATAGCGTCCACTTCGAGCAAATGCCTGATATATGTCCCCATGTCCTTTGGGAACGATACTTGCTTGACCACTTTTACGCATAATTACATTGCCTGTCTTTGGGTCGATTCTTGGCCAACCCAAATCCTGACAAAAACACCCTGGTTCGATTTGCAGGTTGAAATTATTAAATTTGGCAAGATATTCCCGGGTGTCTTTATCCGTGGCAGGGCTGTTCATAAAATAGGTCGGGATAAGTATTCCCTCCTTTTGGAATTGATAAATAGAGTGGAGTTTAATGGCGATAAAACTGATTGGTGTGTCCATAATTGCCTGAAATATTCCTTTGGTAGGACGATAGCCCAATTCCTTTTCATAGGAGGTGGCTACACCACCATTTAAGACTATCATCCCTAATTTGCCTTTTTCCCCCAATTCAATCCCTGTTTTCTGGAAATAACCAGAGGGGAGTCCATTGCCTTCTTCGATTCTCCCCAGTTCATCGTAGGAACTCATATACTTACTTTGTTTTAATGATTGAATTTCACCTTCGTAGGCTATTTCCAATTCACCCTTTAAGTATTTTTGGCGAATTTGATCAAACCTGTCCACATCCATGTCTGGATAATTTTTCTTTAGCCAGAGTAACTCGTTAGTTTGATTTGAATTCACAGCCGTTCCTCCAATCAAGTTTTGGGATATTTTTGGGTTCAAACCTTCAAAGAAATCACTTGAGCCCAAGTTGTCTTTTGATCAATTCGCAAAGACTCTCTTTGATTTCAGAATGACGAGGGATTGGAGCTTTCCTTCCATCTTTAGGATTTACATAGATGTCATGTTTTTTGCCGTGACGCCTCAAATAGCATCCTCCATTTACCAATTCTCTAATAAGTGCAGTCCGTTTCACACTTGCATCTCCAATTCCTTTGTTTGAATTTTACCAATAGGCAAAATTTTATCTTCAATCATTAAATGATAAGCATCTTGAATATTCTCTTCCAATTCCTGCAAAGATTCACCCTGACTAAACACACCTGGGACTTCTTTCAATCTACCGACATACCAATTGTCGTCTATCCAATATTCTAATGTAAAATGCCTCAACATGATTCGTTCACCTCCTATTTTCTTCCTCTCAGCTCTCATGGTTCATAAGAGCCACTCATAAGATTGGCTTTCCAACTGCCAATTTTTCATTTTTGCTCAATTGCTTGAGACCCATATTGAATTACCACCTTTGCTTTACCATGTCACTAAATTTTTATCAAACTCCAGATGGCAGGTATCGTTAAAGACTAAAACACAAGGGAAATTTTCACAAAAACTTATGATGGTAACAGCGGCATTTTTAAGTGAGATTGACCAGAGGCGGTTCAAATCCATCTCTAATAAATGCGCCAGATAAAGGGTTATCACCCCGCCATGGGTAACGACAAGCACTTCCTGGTCCGGATGTTTTGCCCTGATTCCATCAAGCACATTTACTACCCGGTCCCTAAATTCCAAAACGGTCTCTGCCCCTGGTATCTTCACCTCTACTGGTTTTTGATACCATTGAGCATATAATTCTTTATACTTCTGACGCACCTGGTTTATGGTCATACCTTCCCAGACCCCTAATTTAATCTCTTGCAGGTCTTCCACAGTAGAAATATAAGTCTTATAGGTCTTATAGGACATATTCTTTACCAATATCTTAGCGGTGTCATAAGCCCTTTTTAAAGGACTACTATAAACCGCATCGAATTTCATTCCATTAAATTTCTCAGCTAATAATTGGGATTGCCTGCGTCCCTTATTGCTTAATTTTGGATTTTTTATTCCCTGCACCCGATTTGATTTATTCCAGGTTGACTCCGCATGACGAACTAAAATTAATTTCATTCAAACAGCACCTCTTCTCCTACACAATTGACAATAAACCGCTCTTTATCCTTAACTAAATTTACCTCAATAGGTTTATACAAAATTTCCCTTTTGGCATTAAGTAGTATCTTCACCCATGGCCTGATGACCGCATACCTGTTTATTCTTGTAACAACACCAGTCTCCCCGGTATTAAGGCGGACAAAACTGCCCATTGGGTAAATAGACATATCCTCGACAAATTTCTTTACATCCTCTATGGGAAAATCATTTCCTGATTGGCTGATAATAAGTCGCATGGCATCGTGAGGTAAAAATTTACTGCGATAGGGTTTATCCGTGGTTAATGAATCATACAGATTGACTAAGGCAACTAACCTGGACAGGGGATGAATCTTATCTCCGGATAACCCTTGAGGATAACCCCGCCTATGAATGCGTTCATGATGTTGAACGGCAATTAATTTTGGCAACTCGGATAGATTACTCTCATTTAAAATCTCATACCCATAAAGAGGGTGTTTCCTTATCTCTTCATATTCCTTTATAGTTAATTTATTAGGTTTAAGGAGGATATCTTCACTAATTTTTACCTTACCTATATCATGGAGCATCCCACCTATAGCCATCTCTTCAATCTCAGCCTTATTAAAGTTACGCTTTATTCCGAGCAAAATCGCTAAGGCACAAACATTAGTCGAATGGGCAAAGGTATATTTATCGTGGGATTTGATTTTTATTAAGTTTAACATCGCCTCTTGATTAGAAATAACCTCTTCTACCATCTGCTTTATAACATTTTTTAACGGTTCTTCTTCGATAGCCTTGCCTATTCGGATATTGCTAATAATATGTTCTACGGTTTTTAATACCTCTTTTTGGGTTTGTTGCGGAATGGTTTGAGGTATTTCTTCGATTAATGTCTTTATCTTTTTAGCCTTTGGACTTTCTTCCTTAGGCAGAGGCCCTTTATAAATAATTCCTTTACCTGGCATATATCAATCACCTATTTCAGGAAGGCTGAAGGCTGTTAGGCTGAAGGCTAATGAACTGTCTATCCTTTCTCCCTTCAGTCTTCCTCCCTTCAGCCTATCTACCTATAAATTATAATATAAAATATCCAGAAAAGCAAGGGAAAAAATGTTGACATTAATAATAATTTGTGATACAATGTTTGTTAAAGGGAGAGAGAGTAATCAAGTGCAGAATTTTATTCAGGAAAAATATTAACTATAAATCCAAAGGATTTTATGAAATATTTCCCTAAAGTAGAAGTAATCACGCCTATTAATTTAAATTCGTTGTAAAGGAGGAATAGAATGCCAGAATTACGCAAGGATCCGGTGAGTAACCGTTGGGTAATTGTTGCTACTGAACGGGCTAAAAGACCGTCTGATTTTAAAGCAAAAGGTGATAAAGAAAAAAAAGATAAGGGGTCCTGCCCATTTTGTGAAGGTAACGAGTCAAAGACACCACCTGAAATTTTATCTTACCGTAAACAAGGAACTTTACCTGATACCCCTGGTTGGTGGTTACGGGTAGTGCCGAATAAATATCCTGCCTTACAAATAGAAGGGGCATTAGAAAAAAAAGGGCTCGGTATGTTTGATACCGTAAGTGGCACGGGTGCACATGAGGTAATTATAGAAACACCGGAACACGAGTTAGATTTTAATTCTTTTGAAAGAGGAAGGGTAGAAGAAATCCTCTGGGCATATCGGGATAGGTCAATTGATTTAAACCGTGACCCGAGATTTGAATATATACTTATTTTCAAAAATCATGGTGTAGAAGCTGGGGCGTCTTTAGAACACCCTCATTCACAGTTGATTGCTACCCCGATTGTTCCTTCAAATGTGCGTGAGGAAATGGATGGAGCACTCCAGTATTTTAAATATAAAGACAGGTGTGTTTTCTGTGATATTATTCGAGAGGAAAAGGAGTCTAACGAGCGGGTAATTATGGAAAATGGGGATTTTATTGCCCTGTCACCTTTTGCTTCGCGATTTCCTTTTGAATGCTGGATTTTACCTAAGGTGCACGACTCGACATTCCCTGATATTACCAGGCATGAAGTGACGGCTTTAGCCGAGATATTAGGCGGTCTGCTTAAAAAAATAAATAAGACACTTAATAATCCACCTTTTAATTATATGCTTCATACGGCACCCTGCAAAATGGATGCCAACCAACTTAAACACTATCACTGGCATTTTGAATTGATTCCGAGATTGACCGATATCGCTGGATTTGAGTGGGGCTCAGGTATTTTTATTAATCCTACTCCACCAGAGGAGGCGGCAAAATATTTAAGAGAAAAGGAGGTAAATTAGTATGTTGAAGAAATATGTGGTTAGTATTGTGGTTATGAGCATTTTCTGTTTTGGATGTGTGAAGGAAGGATTTGGTGCGGCGTATGAGGGACCCGGGGTTTGTGTGCGACCATTGACTATGGGTGGGGCATTTGTCGGTTTAGCTAATGACTGGTCAGCGGTTATTTGGAATCCGGCTGGCTTGACTCAACTTGAAGGAAAAGGGTTTGGGTTTAGTCTGGATTATGTGCCGGCGGAGGCAAGCGATGGAAATTCTGTGGCGAATCCCAGTATTGTTATGCCAGGACCTCAAATTAATATGAATTCTGACCAAGGGGATATCTTCTTTCAACTTCCTCAATATACAGGACCCGAGCCTGACAGTTTCAATAAAAAAGATGTGGAATCCACTGTTTATTTACCTACCCTTGCGGGCTATACACAATTTAGAGGATTTACCATCGGCGGGGCAATTTATGTGCCTATGGGTTATTCCTCGGACTGGGAAGATAGTAAACAAGGGGTAACGGCTACCTATAAAGTTGAGTCTTATGAGAAAATTCTGGCCATAACCGCAGCCAAGAAGATTACCTCAAATTTGTCAATGGGATGTGGGATTAATCTACTTAATTGGGAAGCGGAGAAGAAGGCGACAAAGATTACGGGTACCTATACTTACAACATGGAGATGAAGGGAGATGGTAGGGATTTTGAAGGGGTAGTGGGACTTCTGTATGTCTTGCCAAATGAAAAATGTAGCCTGGGTTTTGTGTATCGTAGTGGGAGCAAAGTTAGTATAAAAGGGGATGCTAAAACAAGCTACCCATTTATAGCAGGACTTCCTCCTAACTGGGCAGTGAGTAAAGAAGCAGCGGATTTTAACCTGAAACAGCAAGTCCCAACTACTTATGCCCTTGGTATTGCCTACAGACTTAAGACTGATCTTGTTCTTACCGCTGATTTGAATCGCACAGACTGGAGTAAACAAAAGAAAGAAGTTACTTATAGCCAACAGGGTACCTTTCTTAAAAATAAAAATGAATCCTTAGGTTGGAAAGATGTCAACAAGATTCGTCTTGGTGCTGAATGGACAGTTAATGATGCCTGGAAACTACGCGCCGGGTTCTTTACCGACCCATCGCCAGTTCCGGATAAGGCAGTTAGTCTGACTAACCTTATCGATATAGACCGAGAATGGTATACCATAGGGGCAGGATATATCAAGGGCGATTGGCAAATTGATATGGGCATTCAGCACAACGATGCTGATAGAACGGCAGATGGAGTAAAATACGAGAGAAAATGCACCTCTGCCCATATCGCCGCAAGTCGGCAGTTTTAGTCTGTAGGAATTCAATAAATAGATTATAGTCTGAATGACAGTATAAATTGGAGGAAGATTAAAAATGAAGTTTAAAGCTATTTTACATCCAGCAGAAGAAGGTGGGTATTGGGCTGAAGTTCCAGTATTACCAGGATGTGCAACCCAGGGAGAAACGATAGAAGAGGTTAGACAAAATCTTAAAGAGGCTATATTAGGAATACTTGGAATCAATGAAAAAATGAAAATTGAAAAGAATGCCCAAATAATGGAGTTAGTTTTATGAAAGCCCTCACCGGCGAAGAAATGGTAGAATTACTCAAGAAACACGGTTGGTATTTACTCCGTATTAGTGGAAGTCATTATATTATGAAAAAAGAAGGGCTACCTTATAATCTTTCAATACCTGTCCATAAAGGGAAAACTTTGAAGAAAGGACTGCAAATTTTCTTTTTGAAACGAGGGGGGTCTGATACCCAGTATCTGAATCGCAATTATTTTTATGAAGGGGAAAATAAGATGCAGATAATTGATTTAAGTCTTCCATTAAAAGGATATGGACCAGAACCTGACCCACCAAAAATTAAGTATATCAACCATAAAAAGGGTGCGTTACTACTTGGATTAGGGGCGTTGCTCTGTAAAGGAAACTCACTTGTCTCGCACCTGAAGAATTTTATTCTGTATTTATCAGGCACATATCGTATAACGACTAAGGATTTCCCTGGTAAACTCGGCATTGCCTTAGAGGAGATTAAAACCGATACCCATGCAGGAACTCATCTTGATGCACCATGGCATTTTGGCCCTACATCAGAAGATAAACCAGCAAAAACGATTGGTGAAATTCCACTTGAGTGGTGCTATCACGATGGTGTCCGGCTGGATTTAAGACATAAAAAGGCAGGTGAAGTTATTACCGTAGAGGAGATAAAAACCGCCGTAGAAGGGATTAATTACCGGATTAAACCAAACGATATTGTCCTGATTATGACCGGTTGGGATAAATTTGCCGATAGCAAACAATACCTGAATCATCCAGGTATGTCGAAAGAGGCGACTTTATGGTTGATTTCGCAAGGGATAAAAATAATCGGCATCGATACCTTTGGATTTGACCGCGGCTGGCCGGTAATGTTTGATGATTACATCAAAACAAGGGATAAAAAATACCTCTGGCCTGCCCATTTTGTTGGAAGAGAGAAGGAATATTGCCATATCGAGAAGATGGCAAATCTGGATAAGATACCGCAAGCCTATGGATTTAAAGTTGCCTGCTTTCCGATAAATATAGAGAAGGCAGGGGCTGGCTGGGTAAGGGCGGTGGCAATCATAGGGTAAGGACAACATAACCCTATACCCAGTTCAATGAAAAAAGGACAAGATGACACAACAAGAGTTTTATAATAGAGTTACTAATTCTAAAAGAGACTTAATCGGTGAATTTTTGCAGATACTGCACACAGGACAAATACCCTACTGCGTAATAGGAGGTATAGCTGTTAACGCATACTGTGAGCCTATGGTAACTCTGGATTTTGATTGTGCTGTCGTAACAGAGCGAATAGAGGGTTTAAAAGAGGAACTGAAAGGGAAAGGATTCAAGATAAAGTCACATCCGCATACCTGGGAAATTACACACAAGGCATCGAGTGTAAAAATACAACTACAACGAGATGAACGATATCAGGAGTTTATAAGTCGAGCAAAATCACATAAGGTGCTTGGATACGAAATGAAGATAGCTCAAAAAGAAGACCTCTTGAGAGGTAAGCTCTGGGCTTACCATGACAAGACGCGTGATGAGTTGAAGAGAGATAAAGACTTACTTGATATTAAACGCCTGCTGCAGAAATACCCAGAGCTTGAGAAGTTAGGTAGTATCAAATAAAACCAGATAGAGGTTTCTTATGAATATGAAAGAACGCAGTGAATTACGAAAAAAGAGAATCGTGGGTTACCGTGCCCGTGATTTTGCCGATGCACAGCGATGGGATTTAGAATTCTGGCAAAATCAATCACCGGATACCCGTCTATCTGCACTTGTAGCCATCAGAAACGATGTGGCTAAAGTTATTGGTAGTCGAGAATCTCTGCCTGAAAAGGAATCATAATGGAAACGATTCAAGGTTTCGAGGATATGCTTATCCTTTTGGATAAGTACCAGGTAGAATACCTTATTATTGGAGGGTTGGCTTTCATTTACCATGCCAAACCTCGTTATACAAAGGATATGGACTTGTGGATTGGTCCATGTCCTGAAAACATCGAACGGGCAAATCAAGCCCTGATAGAATTCGGCGGTCCTGCACTCCTTTCACAAAATGAACTTAAGCAAATTGTCCAAATAGGAATAGAACCAGACAGGATTGATTTAATTCTCAATGTGCCGGGTGTATGTTTTCAAACTGCGTGGGAAAAGAAGATATGCGGTCATTACGGTCAGGCTAAAGCCAACTGGATAGATATAGATAATCTGATTCGTGCCAAGCAGGATATTGACAACCCAAGACACCAGGAAGATGTACGAGTGCTATTAGAGGTTAAACGATTGAAAAAGAATTCGTAATTAGTCTACTAAAAGGTACATGGGAAGGTGGGACAATGATTCGGACAAAATCCAAAATGAAGGTATTGGAAAATTGGGTAAAGTCTTTTCCTAAGGCACTTTTGTGGGACTATAAGTATCCACCGGGTAAAGAGTGGGCATTACAACGGCTGGCTGAATTTTTCCCGGTTTATGGACACGACCACAAGAGCGTTGAATTACTTTATTCTGATTTAGACCGTCTGAATATTCCAGATGAAACTCGTGAGGCAATTAAGTTATATTACCGGATATGGCAAGAGGAAACCAATGAATAATTTGCGGAAACGACAACAGCAATTGTTTGAGGCTATTGCCAATAGTGAACTTGGGAAACAATTTTATTTTGGTGGCGGCTCTGCTTTAGCTTTATTTGACCTTAAACATCGGGTTAGCCTGGACCTGGATTTTTTTACCCAGGAACCAATCTCTCAAGAGGCTTTGGAATATGCTAAAAATATTATTAGACAAACATTCCCTGGTATTTCCATTGCCTATGTTAAACATTATGACCGATACATTTTTACCTGTACCTTTGCGGATAATACCTGCATAGAGGTAGAATTTGTGCAATACCCAGTAAAAAGGATTTATTCCTGTGAACAAAAAATAGGGGAGATGGAAATTGCGAATTATCAGGACATCTTTCTGGATAAATTGGTTGCTTTAGCTATGCGAGATGAAATTAAGGATTTTGTGGATGTGATCGCTTATATTGAAAAACACGGTGTGGTATGGGATAAAGTCATCAAACTTGCTGAGCAAAAACATGGAGTTAGCGGTTTGGAACATATTTTAGCCCGGAAATTCAATACGCCACCATTCGATGAAAAGGCATACAAATCACTTGGATTTAACAAACCATTCGAATCAATAATTGATCTTTTAAAATCGTATGCAGAGGAAATTGTCTACGAAATAGTGCGTCAGATTGAGGAGGTGGCAGAATGATTCGAACAGTAAATTCTATACTAATCAAGGCAGACATTAACAGGGTATTTTCAGTAGCGACTGATATGGAAAAATACCCTGAATTTATTCCCTCCTACAAGGAAGTAAAGGTAGTCAGTCGTGAGGGGAATAAGATGATTGTCGAGCGATCAGGTCAGGTGGGGAAAAAAACGGTTAAATGGAAATCCTGCGTAACGCTTACCCCGCCTAAATCTATTCATGCAGAACAGTTAGAAGGACCAATAAAAGGGATGCAAATCCAATGGCTCTTTGAAGATACCAGAGATGGGGTGAAGATAACCCTGACCCACGATTTTGAGTATAAAAAGATTCCGCTGCTTGGAAATTTGATTGGCAGACTGATTGTTGCCCGAATCGTTAAAAAGATGGCTGAAGAGACATTAAAGGGAATTAGTAAGCGTGTAAGTGTCAACTTTCAGCCGGAAGATTTCAGTAATTAGCAAGAACTATAAAAATCGTAACTATTTAAGTGTAATGAAAATGAGGTAATCGGTTATCGGTGCTCAGAATAGGGAGACAATAATGCTTGACAAAAATATGACAGGTTTAAAAGAATTTACAGATTTACTTATAAAAAAATATAAGCAGGAACTTATATCCGCAGTCCTTTATGGTTCTGTAGCCCGAGGGGATGCGAAACCGGGAAGTGATATTGACCTGGTTATAATTATTGAGAAAGCTCCATCTATTTATTATAAAAGATTACAAAGGATAATTAAGATAATAAAGAAAATAGAAGATAAATATGATATCTGTATTAAACCTATTATCTTCTCAAAAGAAGAGGCAAAAGAAAATAGGTATCTATTTCTGGATATTACAGAAGATGGTGTTATGTTATACGATAAGGATAAATTTTTTAATAATCGGTTATTGACTCTAAAAAGACGGCTAAAAGAACTTGGGTCAAAAAGGATATTTCTGAAGGATAACTCCTGGTATTGGATTATAAAGCCAGATTTAAAATTAGGTGAAGTATTTCAATTATGAATAACCTTGATTTTGGGAAGGAACTTATCGAAGAAGCAAAGAAAATATTCCAACGGGATTTATCTTTAGCCTTTGCTGAAGGCTCTTATAACCTGGTAGTAAGAAGAGCACAAGAAGTGGTAGAATTACTCCTTAAAGGATTTCTAAAGATAGGTGGAATAGAATACCCGAGAATACATGATGTTGGCGAACTATTTGCGGTATGTGTTTTGGAAAAACTACCGGCAATAGATAAAAAGGATCTGGCAAAGATAAAAGATATATCTACGAATTTAGCCAAATTGCGTGAGCCTTCTTTTTATTTTGAACGAATTTATACCAAAGAAGATGCACAAAAGGCAAAAAACGATGCTCAATTTTGCATTAATCTGATAGAAACACTCCTTCCAGTTGAAGTTGGCATAAAAAAGGAGGAAAATCCTTAAAAAAGTGAGGATTGTAAAATAAAAAAAACCGATTCTCTACCTAAATTATGGCAATGGTTAAACCTATTTAATGAATGGGAAGAGATTGCCTATCTTTGCGACAAGACGATTTCAGGCGGAATCCAACTTATTGATACTAAGGCAGAAAATGTCCTGCAAAGACAATACACCTCACCTTTTTGTCAACTTATCTTAGATTCAAAGATGGGTTATCAAAAATGTAGGCAATCATATCATGAAGGCTGCTTTAGTAAAGAGGCTCAAAAACAGGGCTTTTCCATTTTTAACTGCCATGCCGGATTGACTATTTTTTCCCTGCCTGTCGTCCTTCATCAAAAACCTGTTGGTGCTATTATCAGTAACGGGATACTAACCGATGCTGTTGAGGAAGAGAAATTTAAGAATTATATGGAAGAAATAGGGGTTGAGGGAACAAAGGCTTTAACCTTACTTAATGACATTAAAAAGATTTCCAGAAGTGAAATTATTACCTTTGGAAGAATGATACGGGTATTAATCGATTCTTTAAAGGAAGATATTGTGAGCCATTACTCTTTGATTGAGAAGGCAGAAAATATGGTCAAGTTAATGGAAAAAAAGGAGCAATTATCCCACATTGATGAATTAACCGGCTTGTATAATCGGACCTATATGTGGATAAGATTGGATGAGGAAATAAGTCGTGCCAGGCGTAAAAACAGACCGCTGGCGGTTATTATATTGAATATCGATGGTTTTAGCCGATTTAAAGACCTGTATGGTTACTCAATAGGTCAGGATGTTCTCAAACAGATGGCGGATATTTTGTTAAATTATACCCGCAAAGAGGATGTGCTTATCCGGGTAGGAGAGGATGAATTTGCCCTTATCTTAACCGAATCGAAGGAAGAAGATGCCTGTATCTTAGCTGAGCGGATTCAAACCGAGATTAAAAATCACCCCTTTTGCCAGAAGGAGAATACCAATATATTTTTAAACATAAGTTGTGGTATATCTGCTCTTTCTAAAGATATTTCTACGGCTAATGACCTTGTGGATAAAGCTAACCAGGCACTTCATGAGGCTAAGGTTAAAGGAGGAAAAGAGATTGTCAGATTTTCTAAGATACACCAGGGACTCGCATCTTCACGGAGATGCGTCATTACTGGCATTGGCGTGGTTACCCCGATTGGGATTGGTAAGGAGGATTTCTGGAAGGCATTATGTGCCGGTAAATCAGGGATTAGCCGGATAACGAGTTTTGACACCTCAGAATTAAATACAAAGATAGCCGCTGAAATCAAGGATTTTAATCCGCAAAACTATATGGGGGCTAAAACAGCAAATCGTATTGGCCGAGCAAGTCAATTTGGTATTACCGCTACCAAACTTGCCTTAAAAGATGCAAATCTCGATTTAAGTAAGGAAGATATTGAAAAAATTGCCGTAATTATAGGTGGTGGGGTAGGCGGATTATCATTTGCCGAGGACCAGGTAACTAAATGTATTAAAGAAGGATTTTCCAGGATAAGTCCTTTCTTATCTATAAATATCTTTGGTGGAGCACTATCAAGTGAAATAGCCTTAGAATTAGGATTAAAAGGTCCAAGCATAACTATATCTACCGGCTGTCCTGCAGGCACAGATGCTATTGGCCAGGCATTTAATGCTATAAGGGAAGGTAGGTATGAATTAGTCATCGCCGGAGGGGCAGAGGCGGCTATTCGACCGATTACCTTACTTTCGTTTTTAGTTATGGGTGCTCTATCTACCTGGAATGGTGACCCAACAAAAGCGAGCAGGCCTTTTGATGCCAAACGGGATGGATTTGTGCTTGGTGAGGGAGGAGGGATTGTTATTTTAGAGGAACTTGAGCATGCAAAAGCTCGCGGGGCACATATCTATGGAGAGGTTATTGGCTATGCCATGACCACGGATGCCTACCATATGGTCGCTCCGGCACCGGGCGGCAAAGAATTAGTCAGGGCATTTCAATTAGCCTTAGAGGATGCACATATATCACCCGAAGATATAGACTATATCAATGCTCACGGCAGTTCTACCCCACTGGGTGACCGCATAGAAACCCTGGTCATAAAACAGGTCTTTGGTGAGCAGGCATATCATATACCCATAGGTGCCACTAAATCTATGCTTGGCCATTCTATTGGGGCAACAGGTGCCGTAGAATTAATCGTCTGTGCATTAACTATGGAAACAGGCATTATTCCCCCAACAATTAATTATGAGTATCCTGACCCGGAATGTGACCTCGACTATGTCCCCAATAAAGCCAGAGAAAAGATAGTTAATATTGCCCTGTCAGATTCGATTGGTTTTGGAGGTAAAAACTCATGCATAATCATCAGGAGGAGGTTGAGTAATTAAAAATTATGAATTAAAAATTAAAAATTGAGGAAAGAGAAAAGAATTTATGATTTTTAATTCGTAATTTTAATTTTTAATTATACAAGGAGGATATAACATGGGACGAATTGTAACGCAAGTAAAACTGACGAACTTTACTGATTCAAATAAGACGCTTTCAGTAAGCGCGTTGGTTGACACTGGTGCCGCCTACATTACGCTACCGAGTGCTTGGCGGGACAACCTGGGGGAAATTGAACAACTGGCCCAAATTGATGTAGAACTGGCGGACCAATCCACCAAGAAAGGCTATGTTTATGGACCAGTCCGAGTCCGAATCGGAGAGTTCAGACCAATTATGGCGGAGGTGTTATTTCTGGACATGGAGCCCAACGAAGATGGTGAATACGAACCTCTTGTGGGTTACATCGCACTTGAACAGGCAAGCGCTGCCGTCGACATGCTGGGGCACAGGCTTGTTCATGTCAAACGAGTTGACTTGAAGTGATAACCAACATGAAGTCAATACTGTTTGGAATGATTGGAGATTAAAGATGGACGAAGCAATCAAAGATTACCTGTCCTTATGGAAAGAAAAACATAAGAAGGAAATAAAAGAGGCAAAGAGGCTCTCTGTAGCTGAAAAATTCAATATACTTATTCATCTATACTCAATGGGACTAATATTGATGGAATCAGGCAATAAGGATAAGAAACTTGAATTATATCAAAACAGGGTAAAGTATAATAAGGATGAACTCAAGAGATTTATAAGAAGACAATTATCAAAATCTTCAATTCAGACATTAGACTATAGACATCAGACATCAGAACTGTTCGGAATGCCAAATTATACTAATGCCTTTTCAAGATTGAAAGCATGAGTTAGCAAGAAGAATAGAGATATTAATCTTTTTCCCATCTACAGATTGAAAATAGAAATTGGAAAATAGAAATTAGAAAAAGAAAAAGAGGTTGTATTTATTTTCCCTTCTAATTTCCAATTTCTAATTTCAGTGTTCTATGAACCATTGCGAACTCTTTAAATTAAACTTGAAGAGGCACTAATTAATAAGATTAATGAGGAGAAAAAGTAATGAGTGTGCCGAGCAAGTTTATTAGTTCTTATCAGTGAAAGTCTGGTCTGAGTAAAGGTTAGCAACCATCTCAGCACCAAATCCCACGCATAGGGA
>SBAY01000128.1 GCA_005239945.1 Nitrospira sp. | reverse complement strand
TCCCTATGCGTGGGATTTGGTGCTGAGATGGTTGCTAACCTTTACTCAGACCAGACTTTCACTGATAAGAACTAATAAACTTGCTCGGCACACCCATTAATTATTCCCCTTTTTACCTGATATCAACTGTTTATAGTGTCTAATAAGTTATTATCCAATTTTCTGTAATTTATCACAATTAAATCTAAAAGTCAAGAAAAAAATCCACAGGGCAGATGATTTGAAAGTACAATATAAAGATTTTACCACGAAAACACGAAAATCAAAAAACACGAAACCTGACAACTCCTTAAATCCCATTGCAGTCGCTACCGAACCTGTGCTATGTTAGCCTAAAGTTAGATTGAGTTGATATTTAAGTTTATCAGAAAAAAGTCAAAAAGGCAAGAAAAATTTTTTGTTTATTGGGAATGTGTCAAAGGAATACCGTAAAAATGAATGAGATTAGTGAAGTATTTGACAGAAAAAGAGCAATATTCTGCAGGTCTTTTTCTTTAATGGAGGCTTTCTTTTTGCGTTCCTTGTGGTTCTTTACTAAACCATCAGTCATGATTTAAGTATAACATAAAAAGAAAAAATGTCTATAAGTTTTTTCTCCTTTAATATCAATGACTTACAACATTTTAATAAAAATAATTTAACTAATAATTATCCCGAACAGTATTGGGTCTGATCCCAATCTTCCTCTTCATTAAGAATTATTTTGGTTATAGCACTTATTAAGCAAAAGTGGTCATAGCACAAATTGAACGAACCAAATTTTTTCTTTCCATAAAATGCCTGAGAACTTTCTCGAGGTAGTCATCTAACTCATCATGATTATTTGTCCAAAACCAACCGAAAAATTGAGTTTTCATAGTAAGCCACAATTCTTCAATTGAATTAAAATCGGGCGAATATGGTGGTAAATATTTTGGTTCTAATATGCCCCATTTTATCCTTTTGCTCTTATGCCATGTTGCATTATCAAGAATGACTATATTCCGGTGTCTTGAGGGTCAAAATATGGTCAAACCGAGAAGGTTTGACCCTTAACTCTGACCCTACTTTAAAAATAGTAGGATGTAGAAAAACGATTTGCGTTGCCTAAATTACCATACGGAATATAAGCATAGTCTAATTGGAAAAGATTAAATTTGAATCCTACGCCAAAACTAAATCCATCATCTAAATCGTTCTTTGAGTTATAACCACATCTCAAGGCTAAATTAGGGGTGCGTAGATATTCTGTGCCGAGATTTATCCGCGGGACATTATCTGACGGTTTAGTTAAATCAACAGATAAAATTAGTCTATCATCCAGCATTTTACAAGAAATACCTGCTTTATAAATAATAGGTAAATTCTCTCGTTTATTGATAAATTTTAGTTTTGTTCCAATATTTTGAATAACAAACGCAGAATTAAAGTTTTTCAGTAATGGGTCATGATATAAAAATCCAATATCAATTGCTAAGGCAGAGGCTTGTTCTGATTCTATCTTTTCTCTTATAAATTTTAATGCGGCACCAATTGATAAATCAGTATTCGCCATCAACCCATAAGCTACTTCAAAGGCTAAATCCTTTGCCCCAAACTTCCCTGTCAGATTACCATTTTCATCCCTACCTTTTAAATCATCCACACCTAAACAAGTTAAACTTACCCCAAAAACACCTGATTCAACAGGTGTTGCGTAGGCTAAAAATTCATGATGCAGATCTTTTAACCATTCATTATGCATAAAACTCATCTGTTTGTGTGTTAATTGAGTTAAGCCTGCAGGATTATAATAAATAGTATAGATATCGTCTGCTACAGCACAAAATGCCTCACCCATCCCACAAGCTCGTGCCCCTACACCTATCTTCAAAAACTGCCCTACGTTAGTTCCTGCATTTTCATTAATTTCTGCTTTGGCTGGTATTGTTATTAAACATAATCCAAATATAACCATTATAATTAAACTCTTCATTTTTTATCACCTCTTTATTCTACATTTACAACTTATCTAATTATTGCCAATTTATCAACTATCTTTTCACCAGCAGGGTTGGTAATTACATAAAAATATACGCCGGTAGCGACCTCTTTACCAAATTCATTCCTTAAATTCCATTCTACCTTACCTTGAGTATCAGTAAATTCCTTCTCATATATAAGTTCTCCTACAACATTATAAATCTGTATTTTACATTGAGCAGTTAAATTATCAAATATAATCTTATTATGCTTGGGTAAATGGGATTTGCAAGGATTAGGATAAACTTGAACACTATTTAAATTAGTGGCGGTTTTATCAGGAGAAGAAACAACTATCCCATCACTAGTACCTATCTTACTCCATAGGTCAAGACCATTTTTCGCCTTTACTAAGAAGTAGTAAACCTGTCCTTCAGTTAAAGGCAATCCAGAAAAATCATGAATTACTTCTGTATTTGCTCCTACTGAAGTCCAAGGAACAATATTTGTCGTTTCAGTTGTAGTTCCAATCGCATATTGATACTCAACGATACCTGATTCTATGTCCTCAGAGACCCATGAAGCGTGAAGTTGGGTATTATCCGAAGTGACATCCCCATCATCGGTAACAACTGGAGTAGTAGGTGGGGTGGGATCAAAAATAGGAGATGTTTTCGTAAGAACGGAATCGCTATCCATTATAGATGGATTTGTCTGGTCAGAAACAGTAATGCTCAACTCATCATAACTACCTAAAACCACATCTGAAGGTACAGTCACAGGGATATCTATTGTTTCAGCACTTCCAGGAGCCACTGTTAAAGTAGGAGGGACTCCACTTATATCTGCCCATCCTTCAGAGGTAGTTACCAGAATATTATAGGTACTCTCAGTAGAACTCATATTTTTAACAAGAAAAGTATGAGTAGTAGAACTACCTAGACTAAGAGTAACATCAGCAGGGGCAACTACATCTACACTTCCTACATTGATCCTTACAGGGTCCTGACGAGAAAGGAAATTATTCCCTCTGAGTTTAAGCCGAAATCCTCCTAAACTAGAGAATATGTGAGTATTTGCATAGATGCCATCACCTACCCCTTCATCACCATGTAAGCCATCATCATACAATGTAATAGCCTCTTCAGAGTTACCATCTGTCTTTACAATACTAAAGATAGGGGTTGTAATAGTTCCTTGTACAGCTACAACCACTGGAATCATATCATCCTTTCCTATAGATGTTTTAGACAGATACTGGATACTTACTGGTGTTTTTGCTGAGATTGAAAATGTATGAGATCCCGTTCCTGCTATCTCTGCTTTCCAGATTCCTGTAGTTGGTACCTCCACAATGTAATATTTATTTTTACCTGCCTCTACATAGGTTACCCCTGAATCACCTGGGAGAATCTGAGTTCCCGCTGGATTAAATATTGCCAGTGAAAGATTGCTTTCTGGAGAAACAGTAAGACTAAATCTTGCTTCAGAGATAGAGTTATCAACAGGTATTTCATAAGTACTTGTACCCATCTTATCATAAATGTAAATTACTGCATCTTTATCCATTTCTTCCATAATAATCTCTACTGCCTCGGGAACCTCACTTGAACTGACTTGAAAGCTCAAACCTCCTGTTTCATTTGAGATTACATAAGCGGCATCTCCAGCAGGAATATCCATAGAGGTAAGGACACAGAGTGCCTCTCTCGTATTACTTGAGGAGAGGCATTTCTTTCCTTTCCACTCACCACTACAGTCACCCATAATTACAGAATGAACCTCTACCTGAGCCAATTTTAATTTAACCACAGTAGCAAAGAGTCGAGTCCAGCCACCGTGAGAGTCAGCATCGGTCATCCACCAGGCTTCACTTCCTGGAGCCATCTCAGCACACTTATCTAAAGCATCGTATCCTGCCTCAGGACAATCTCCCCCTCCACTAGCAAATAAACTACTCACCCATCCTTTTATAACCTCTGGCTCTGTAGTCTGTCCTCTATAGTGAACATAGTCTTTGTAGGTAATGAGCGTATACTGGTAGAGGTCACCTGTTGCCGTAAACTGATCTATCTTTGTCAGCACTACAGTTTTTACACCACCAATCTCATCTCCCATACTTCCTGTATCATCAATGATAAAGGCAATTGGTTTAGCTAAACTTGCTGAGTATTTAAACTCTAAACTATCATCGGTTCTTTCTCCATTACTCAGAACAAGGACAACCTCAGATATGCGAAGTATTCCAAAGTTATTTATCTCAATCTTTTTCTCAGAAAGGTCAATCTCATATTCTTGAATAGCCCCAATAAGTGGTTTAACCAATATCCATGCTCCCCAATCCTTACCCGCAGGACCATCAACTTTTATCTGTAAGGTTCTTGACTCCACCAGGGTTATAGCTGGCTTAAACTTATAGTATCTTGAGGCAAGATGAGGAATTTGTCCTGCTACTACTGTTACCTCATCTACCTTTGGTGAATAAGGCCAGAAGCCGAGGGTGTGGGGAGATGGAGTGGAAATACGAGGTGTATCATATTTAGCTGCATCTTTATAGAAACTTTCCTGATGATAATTTTTAGCTGTAAACTCGAAGAATGCTTCTGGAAGAGTTGTTCCTTTACTTGCTAGAACAGTACTTATAGCATCCAAAGGTTCATTTTTGCCAACAGGATTTAACTGATCCCAGATGTCTTTGATAGCAGTCTGATTATACTTAGTCTCTAAATATTCATTCCATATCCAACTCCCATACCAGTGGTCTCCAGGTGCATCTAAACTAATTTCTGGGTGATAGAAGAAATCGTTAGGCCCTGTACCATTATAGATATTGCAAATTATCATTAACAGCATCATAAACCTGATCTTCCATCCAAGTAGAGGTAACCTCTTTGTACCATGTTTCAGATAGACCATTTATTCCATTTTGGACTGCATGGTGATACTCATGAGCTGCAGTAACCTGCATATTTTCAATAGGCGTATGACCACCAAATTCAGTATATGTATTGTCCATAACCATAAAGGAATAATATGAATTTCCATCACCTCCAACCACTAAATCTTCCCTTGTTACCCAGCCATAAATCCCTCCTGCACCACAGTCCATAATGTAAATATCAAATTTGGTATCTCCACCATAATCAGCGCTACCTGGATCATTTGGTGGAACTGGATATCCCATTACAGTTATTTCAGTATTATAAACATTTTCAAATACTGAGGCCATACTTTCAATATAATCTGGGGTACCATTAGTATTACTGTCCGTCGGATCTACATTATGTCTATGTCCTCCACCATCAGGATTATTTTCTATAGTATACCAGAATTTAAAATTCCCCTTTGTATATGTCTTAACAGTATTTGTACCGTAGTTAAAAATTCCAAGATTTGAATTAGTAAATGTTGGATCAGTCGGTCGTTTAAAGAACTGTAATAAGAATTTCTGATCCTCTTGGCTAAAAGCCTCCCAATGTTTAAGTGCCTCATCTAAAAGAATAGTCATATCTCTATTTGGCTTAGGAGATATCAAACTTCTAAATCTATCTTCTACTGTCTGAGGAGCAAAACTTGCTCTTATACGTTGAACAATATAGGTTGAATAGTCTATCTTTCCTAATTGATAAGATCTACTAGTTATAAGATATGCTGAAGATTGTCTATCTTCCTCAGCTGTTACAATAACACTTCCTTTAATCAGAAAGATTAAAACACCGAAAATTAGGTTCTTTCTTAACCACTTTTTAATTTCAATATTAGCCATTCTGTATCCCTTTCTTCTTTATAATTTTTAATCTTGCAATGTATGCATAATTTAAATGTTTACCAAGTCAATCTTTCCTGCTTTAACAATTATCTTTTGAGGGGGCAAAACTCTTGGCGATGAGTTTAAAGCATACTCTCCCGGGGGAAGAATTAAGGTATAAATACCACTTGAATTAGATAGAGTAGAAATTTTACCTTTTTCACTCTCCGCTTCTATTTGGATTCCTGATTCACCAACCGTGCTTCGTCTAAATTCTAACTTGCCTCCTTCAGTAGTAGAAAAGCACACCCCAGTTATTATTCCCTTTTTATTATCTATTGGTTTCAAACTTATCGGAGGAATTTCAATTCTGACATCTTTGTACTTTAAATCAATAACTTTTGGTAGGTAACCATTTTTAGTGACAAAAAGAAAAACATCGCTACCTTTTGTAATTTCAAAGAATGGTATGTTAAAAAAACCATCCCTCTTTGTTTCAATGTTATGAGAAGAAAATCCATCAAAAACAGTAATCCTCACACCTTCGTGGGACTCTTTTCCTTCAAGATATACCTTTCCATATATTTCTCCTACCTTCCGGTCATTGATTTCCTTTATATTTTCTTTAGCTGCTTCAACATATTTACTGTCAGGATAGTTATCAATGATATATTGATATTCTTCTAATGCCTTAAGATAATCCTGTGCTTGACTTCGATAAATATCTCCTATCTGCAGATGAGTCTTTATAGCAGTATCAAGATCAAATCTGCCTTTTTTTGCCTGAGCAATGATTTTTCGCAATTCCGCTTCCGCCTGTGAAAAATCTTTTAGACTAGTATAGCAACTGGCAATGACAAAATAAGTATTTTCAAGTAGAGCTTTCTCATCTAAATTAAGAGTTGAAATTTTATTATAATTTCCAATGATTTTTTCCAAAACATCTATTGCTTTTTTATATTCTCCTATACGGTAAAATTGTTTCCCCTTTGCATATAACTCCCAATTGGATTTTAATAAATTCTCCTTCTCACTCTTTTTATCATCAATACTCACCATTTCTTCTGTCTGCCTTATCTGATTTTCACTTCCTTCATTTGTTACCTCTCTTTGGCATCCCCAGAGGCTTAGTGCCTCAACCATAATACCTATTACAACCCAAATCCCTGTATACCTAAATAATACTCTACACCTCTTCATCTCTCATTCTTCTCATGGTAAGATTTTTTAACCAGTTTTTTCTATCCTTAATTTTTAAAAATAAAGGGTAGAATAGATATTTATTATTATACAATATATCGTCATAATTGTCAAGCAAAAAATACTTAAAACAGTTCTGAAGAGTAAATTTTCAGGGTTTTTCTTTTTAAGGTACGATTTGTGTACAAGATGGTATGTTAATTTAAAAAGGGTAGGCTTCGCCTGT
>SBAY01000217.1 GCA_005239945.1 Nitrospira sp. | reverse complement strand
AGGGGGAAAACCTGTGTGGTTTTAAACCACTTTCAAAAGGTTTTCCCCCTCAAAAAATTCACTTCTTTAAATTATTGCTAAAAGTTGGGGAATTTCTGTTAGCAATACTTCAATTCAAACATTAGACTTCAGACTTTAGACATCAGATTTAGAGTAAGCATTCAGTGTTCAGCCGGAAACTTTTAGATGGAGAAAAAGATAATGTATAAACACTTGTCTCATCAAAAAGCTGAAAGCTTAAGCTTCCGGCTGACCGCTTACGACTTAAGTCTTAAGTCTTTAGTCTTTAGTCTTTAGTCTATGGTCTTTAGTCTATGGTCTTTAGTCTATGGTCTTTAGTCTATGGTCTAATGTCTGAATTGAAGTTGGCAATAGAACACGGATGACACGGATTTAACAGATTTTCACAGATTTTTTATTATTCGTGCAATCCGTGTCAAAAGAATTATCCTCCGTCTTCCGTATTATGTAAGACAGCTCCTTTATCTCTGCCTTTACCCGTTTAACCATATCCTTTAACTTTTGTGGAGAGATGATAAAACAATTTAATCCAATGATGATTCTTTCCAGGGCAGTATCTTTCGTGGCCACTAAAATGGTTTTTCCCTCTCCCCTTTCTTTATAGGCTAATCTTTCGATTACAGAATCAGCGGTTTGCTTGTGTTTAGAAAATATTACCTCAATCCCCAATTCATTGCTTTTAGTTATTTGAGACTTATCAGTTCGGTATCCATCGAAGACGATAATGACTTTATCGCCGGTAAATGCCCGATATTCTGCCATGATTTCAATCAATTCATTCCGGGCATGCTCAAATCCGTTACCAGGCAAGCCTGTTTTTGGCAGTTCCTTCTTTAAATCTGTCCATTGATTAATAATATTATATCCATCTACAATCAAGATATTCATGACATTGGATTATAACACTCTACCTTAAAAATGTCAACAGAAATAAAAATGACTTGCTTTTTTAGACAATTTGTGGTAAAATGGATAAGTGGAAAGAGGGAATACAACCTATATGACTTATATGACCTATAGATATTAAAGGAGTAAGACCATGCTGGAAACAATAAATCCATTTGTCTATGCTCGACCACTTGACCCAATAAAGGATAAGAATATTTCTATCATTAGAAAGGCAAAAACAAATGAGGTCATCCTGGGTTTGGAAAAAGGGGATTATTTTGCCCTGTTAGCCCCTAATCATACAGGAAAAACTACCTTCATTTACCAGGTAATGGAAAAAATCAAGCAAGCATTATCTGGTAAGTATAGATGCCTTTATATTAATTTTAAAGGGATTGAACATTATAGTTTAGAGATATTTTTTCAACACCTTGCTCAATATATTATTCTTCGGATTCAAAAAGAAGGCTGGGGAGGAATATCCGGCGGAACGCATATAAAGAATGCTGGCCATTTCGGTCATTTCCTTGAAATCATTGCCTCAAAGGTAGATTTTAACCTGATATTTTTCCTGGATGAAGTTGAAATTTTACCTAAAGAGCTGGTCAGAGAATTATTGTTTGTTTTAAGGACAAGATACATTGAATCTACCATAAACCAAAAATTTAGAAAGACTACTGTTTTAGTATCCGGAACAGTAGATTTACTTGAATTGACCACAGGAGAAGATACCAAGACTGCTCCTTTTAATATAGCCAAACAAATAACCTTAAGCGATTTTCAGGAAGAAGAGGTTTTAATATTCATCCAAAAACTTGAGCAACTGGGGATTGTCATAAACACAAATTGTATCAATAAACTTTACGAAGCAACCAAAGGACAACCCTACCTGGTCCAAAAAATATGTTACCTGGTAGTTGAGCTCGCTAAGGAGAAGCTCAAGAAGGAAAAGAAGGAAATAACTTTGGAGGAGTTTAATAAGTGTATCGAGCAAATTAGTGAAGAAGAGAATGAATCCTTTGCCTATCTAACCTTAAAACTTGAGCAGGAATTAGAAAATGATTTAGAATTACTCAATATCTTAGAAAATTTACTCTACTCTACAGAAGATACTTATATTATTGGTAAATGGGATACGAGTTTTAAAAAATTGGAATTAGCCGGGGTAATTGTTAGAGAAGGTAATAAGATTAGAATAAAAAATCCTATCTACGAGAAGATTCTAAAAAGACATTTTACCAAGGCATATTTTGCCCGAATTTATTTTGCCAAAGAAAAATGGGGAAAGGCAACCCAGGATTTTAAAGAGCACCTTGATAAAATAAGCCACGAGGAGTTAAAGACAAGTGCCGAAATCTCACAAATGCAGGTAGGATTGATTACCAGGACTAATACCTTGCTATTAAAAAAATTACCTCTTGATAAAATCCTGGATATGATTTTGGAATCGATTGTCCAATGCTTTGGATTTGAAAGGAGTTATCTGTACCTAATAGATAGAAAGGAAGAAAAACTTATCTGTAACAAAATAGTCGATTCTAAAAATCAAATCTCTACCCAGGTTTTAAACTTGAAGGATAGCCTTTATCATATTTATCTTAAAGGGGATACTACATCCCATTTGACAACAGTTATATTAGAGCAGGAGGAATACCTTAACCCTGAGATTTCGGCTGAGGCAAAAACCGACCCATACCTTAAACAGCATTTTGGAGAAAAAGGCTCAGTATTGGCAATTCCTTTAATGAATGAAGATAAATCTATTGGCATATTAGGTGTTTATAACAAAAAGCCAATAAAAGAAGAGGAGAGAAACCTTATCTCTTCCCTGACCAATCAAATAGCCCTGGTAATCAAAAATGATACCCTCTGCAAACGGCTGCATCTCTTGAATGAGATTGCCGGGATAATCGCTTCTAATGCAGAAATTTCAACTATCCTGAATTCAATTATAAAAAAGATATTAGAAGGGATTGACTCCTCTGAAATTGGTTTATTCGAGATTAAAGATAAGGTGTTAAAACTCAAGGAAAATATAGATTGGGGACAAAAGAATGAATATAAGGTAGGCAAAGGAATTATTGGTCTGGTTGCCAAGAGTGGAAAACCAAACAAAGTCTCTCTGCCAAATGAAGAGGTCTTAGCCGTGCCTTTAAAATTTGAGACTCAGGTAATTGGGGTATTAGGGGTGCGAAGCATATTACCTAATTCTTTTAATACGGATGATATAGAATTTTTATCCACCTGTGCAGAACAAATCGTCATGGCCATCAATAAGGATAAATATTTTGAAAAGATAGGGGGGAAGAAGCAATAGTGTTCGGAATGAAATTTGTTTATAGAGGCAATCAGGTTAGCCTCAAAGACACTGTTTGCATCAGAAAGGGAGCCAGGGCTTGTACCTTTAACACCAAGCATTTTCTTAATCTTCTCAAGGTGAGAAACCTGTTGAATTCCACACAGGCTACTCAGGATAGGATTGAAGAAGTAGAATATAACGGCTGTTCCAGACAGCAAAATGAGCTAACTCTATTTATAGCAAAGGGTTAGTTTATTTTGCTGTCTGGAACAGCCGTTATAACCAGTGAGGAGATAAAAATAGGCAGAGTATCTTACCAACAGATTCCAGAACCAAGGGAATTAGGGACAAAACTTTTGAAGGCTGCTGGTGTTTCACTACCAAAAGTTTTACCTTATCGAAATGTGAAAGTAGCCAAAAGAAAATTGGTCAGTCGTCGTAACCTATAACAATAAAAAGAGTTACATGCTATATTTATTTCTTGAAGTGCT
>SBAY01000120.1 GCA_005239945.1 Nitrospira sp. | reverse complement strand
TGAACCCAACTTGTACCACTATTAGTTGAATATTCAAGAGTGATTGGATTAGTAGCTAAATTGAAATTATCTGTAGCAGGTGTCCAGGTTATATCATGGTTGCTTCCCCCAGCCCATACTTCTCCTCCATTCGGTGATGTAACCGTAACAGTCGGTGGTGTAGTATCAATAGTAAAACTATCTGTCCCATACTGACTTGCTGTGCTCGTATTACCTAAATTATCTACACCCCTGACCTCTATCGTATAAGTCCCATCTAGTAATGTACCTGTAGTAAGACTAAAGGTAGCTACTTTTCCTGAGATAAATGTTACTCCTGAACTCGTCCAATCAATTACTGTCCCACTTGTACCTATTACCCTGTATTCAATCGTTATTACAGGAAAATATGTATCTGTTGCTGTCCCTGTAAAGGTCGGTGTATTATCATTACCCGGATCTGGAACTAATGAATTTAATTCTATAGCCGGACCTGAATTATCTATTGTAATCTCCCATGGTGGAGCATTAGTAGTTTTAGTAGCGTTATCATTAACATCATAAGCTATTGCATATAGACTACCAGTCCCATCAGCTACAGTGGTAGAATTCCATACAATAGTATATGTTCCTATCTCATCCCAAGGTGTGGTATCACTACCTTTGCTATTTGTAGTTGCAGTGCCAATAATTACAGGTAAACCTCCTTGAGGTTGCCAATAAAATACCATCTTATCAATACCAGACCCATTAGGATTATCCTGAGCAATAGCAGTTACAGAGATATTTCCACCATAGACAGTAGCAGTAGGAGGAGCAACCATCAAAACAGTCTGTGGAACGCCTTTATCTACTGTAGTAGTTCCAGCGTTATTAGAGAGTGCTGATTTTCTATTATATTTATCAATAAGTATTACTGCATAAGCAGCCTGAGTTCCCATTGGTACACTATCATCAATATAACTATTTGTTGGAGTATTTGTAAAAGTAGCAATGATATTGGCATCTATTATATCACTTGAATTAAGGGCTAATGTACCAAGTTTACGATATATATTTATCTGATACGGTGAACCTAAAGATGTATAATTAATAGAAAAAGTACCAGGACTACCCTCCTCTGCCCATTTCAACTCAACAGTTGATGTTCCTTGTGAAGTACTATTTTCAGCTACTACATTAGTAATAGGGGTAATTGCTGTTCCATCACCAGTAGATACACCAGGACGATTACCTGCTTTATCCACCGCTACCACACCATATGAATATTGTGTGGCAGGATCAAGCCCTAAATCATTATATGTCCCAGCAGAATCTTTACTAAACTCTACATATCTATAGGTCACAAAGACTTGTATTGTTCCCACAGGTAGATTCTTACCCAGATATATTTTACCACTGAACGGGTCATAGCTACCGCCCTCAAAATAGTTGCTTCCTGTCCCAGCTGCGTTCAACCACACCCCAATAACACCATTCTCAGTTTTAAGAGGTGTATTGGTTACTGTAACCTCATAATCAAAAGAAATAGTAGTCACTGTCTCTGTAGATACTAAAATAGAAGTATTTATTTCACCAGTTGTTACATTTTCAGGACTAATCTTACGATAAATCTCATAATAAAGAACACCAATATTATCTCCAGGGTTTATCCAATTCAACTGGATAGTTGTAGTCTGAGCAAGAGCCTCTGTATAAGAAATCCAAACCGCGAGCGGGCTTATTGCATCTGCATCAACTCCATTAGAGACAGTAGCCGTTCCACTCAGACCTTCTCCAGATTTATATGAAGCCACCAAATAGTAATAATGCTGAGGTACTGGCTCATCAAGAAATGAAGTAGAAGTACCTTGTAAAACCCAATCTCTAATCTTGTATCCACCAGCCTCAAGCCATGAAGTTTGAGTCTCTGAACCTGTCGGAGGATTTCCAGAAGCTTTTGGCATCCTATAAATGGTATATCCCGTTGCTCCTGATACTGCCTTCCAGATGACATTCACTTTCCCATTTATTTCTGGATCAGCAGTAACTGACTCAGGTGGGTCGATTGCCCATGCAAGACTGCATAAGTTAAAAACAACTCCTATAACTAAAAATAGAGATAAACTTCTTTTCCTCATTTTAAATTTCATCTTATCCATCTAAAAAATCCTCCTTACTTTTTAAAATTTTTAAATTTATTCTTCTTAAATTATTCAGCTTTTTCCACCCAGCTTTACACTATAAAAAGTCCCTTCCTCCCTTTTATCATTAAGCAAACTTAAATATAAAGTAAGTGTTAAATTTTCCAATATAACCACTTAATTTATCAAGTATTTTTTACCCTTCCTTTATTTTATTTTTTAGATTGATTAACATAAAAAATTCCTCCTTCTTATCATTTTTTTAAGTCTTCTTCCTTATACACACATTCTTTTAGCCACAAAGACACTAAAAGAGATTTGAGCATGGAGCATAGAGCCTGGAGAAAAAAGAATTTCCCTGCTCCGTGCTCTTTACTCTAGGCAAATTCTTTGTGTCCTGGTAACTTTGTAGCCTGTCTTTCTTTAGCTTAACATTTTTCTTCCTTAAGTCTAATGTCTATGCTCTACTTATTTTAATCTCTCGATAAACTCATTAGCCGTCTTTAGGACCCCTTTCACTGCCATTACTGAATGTAAATTACCTCTATAATATCCTGCAATATGTAGTTCATCATAAATATTCTCAAACTGGTTTAAAAGTTTACCATTATGGACAGCGGCATATTTTTGTAATGCCTTTCTATATTCCTCTACTTTTTTAGGAAGCTCCTTTTTCGTCAAACCCTTTTTTATCAGATATTCGTCTATTGCCCTAAGCACACCAAGATATGCTACACCGCAGGCTGACTTTACATATTTATTGTCTATATATCTATTATTTTCAATTGGAGATTTACTTAACAACTCTTTTGCATTTTCGAAATATCTTCTTGCCTCTTTTCTTTCCATCAAATACCTCGAGAAACTTGAGATTAATCAGCTCCTGTTTTTTTGTAACTATTTACCTCAAAAATTCAATTAACAACAAAACAATTAATATTATACAATATAACCTTAATTTTGTCAAGTGTTTTTTTAAAAAAAGACACAAAAAACAATTAAAAATATAATAATTTTCCGAAATATCTATCAAGATATTAATGAATTTGTCATTAATAGGTAACCGTTCAGGTTGTTTAGGTTATAGGCTGTAGACTGTTAGCTATTGAGTATTGATGACCCAAAATCCTCTCGTTTTCCATGTTTTTGAGTCGCCATCAAAGCCGTGGTTATCAAATTCCCTGGATTTCATATCATCTCACCTACCTCCGCCCTACAGCCTGAATGCCTACAGTCTATCTACCTAAGCAGTTACATGTCGTTTTATAAAGGCAACAAATTGGGATGCCCACTGGGGAACACCAACACTGTGTAAATGGGTATAGCTGACGATAACATTTTTATAGATAATTCCATCATGTCTGCCATCTACACCGCTACCACGAGTAAGATTAAAGGCAAAATCCAGTTTCTCGGGATTGACAATTCGTGAATAGTGGAATTCATGTCCTGGAATTTCTCCAGCAAAGCAAAACCAATTAGATTTACCTGTTTGTTGTGAGGCTCGGCTCGTTAAGGTTACATAACCATGTCCTTGTGGTTTTTCATACACCCTGACATCACAGGGTAGAGCACCTACCATTTCTTTGGTTGTTTCGTTGTAGGAAATACTTTTGGCTAAATACATCAAGCCACCGCATTCGGCATAGACCGGCATACCTTGTTCTATGGCGGCTCGAATTTCTTCTCGTAAGGACTTATTTTTCGCCAATTTTTCCAGAAACATCTCCGGAAATCCACCGCCAAAATACAAGCCATCTACCTCTGGTAACCGATTATCCGTCAAAGTATTAAACGGTATAAGTTCTGCTCCTGCCTGCACAAGTGCACTCAAATTTTCCGGGTAATAAAAGGTAAAAGCGGAATCCATGGCTACTCCAAGTCGAACGGTCGGAGGAGATACAGGATATTCCTCACCTTGTTCTAATTCAGGTAAAAGAGGGACTGATGCGGACAACTTAATTATCGCGTCTAAATCTACATATTTTTTTACGATAACGGCAATAGAGTCAATCACCGACATTAAACTAAAATCCTCTTTTATGGGCATCAATCCCAGATGCCTCTCTTTAATCTCGATTTCATCTAATCCCGGTAAAACCCCTAATACCTCTACATCGCAATATTGAACAATAGCGGATTTCAACTTTCTCTCATGCCGTGTGCCAGCAACCTTATTTAATATAACGCCTCTAATCAAATTATCCGACTCGAATTGTTGATAACCAAGTATTAGGGGGGCTATTCCTCGTGTCATCCGACTGGCATCTATAACCAGGATAACAGGTGCTTTCAATAGTTTAGATAGATATGAGGTGCTGTCTTTGCCCTCTATGTCTAAGCCATCATAAAAACCCATATTGCCTTCAATCAAGCTCAAATTAGCATTCTGACTTGCTGATTGAAAAATTTTAATGAGTTTTTCCTCACCCATCATAAAGAAGTCCAGATTATGGCATTGGGTTCCAGCCGCCGCAGTCAACCACATCGGGTCGATATAATCAGGCCCTTTCTTAAAAGGAACAACCTTTAAACCTTGCTCCTTTAGTGCGGCACATAATCCTATGGAAACGGTTGTCTTACCCGAACTTCTACCTGGGGCAGAAATAATAATTCTCATTTATTCTTCCTTAGTCACTGTACCTTTTATAACCTTTATCTTTATTTTCTCTTCAATATCCTGAGCACTCTGGTCAATATGGCTACATCTGGGTGGTTTGTAGCAACAGGAAGCCAGCATAATTACATCCACTTGCACTAAATCCTTCATCACCTCTGCCTTCTCAAACCTACCTTTACCCGGACAACCATTACAGGAACACATGGCCACAATAACCGGATTATCAAGATCTTGGAATCTCCCCTTTTTGTTCATACAGGCAAGGAAACAGTTAACATGTGAGCTATATTTTGCACAACCCATATCCCAACGCAATTTGCAGGCAATAATACCTACCTTGGTCATAAATATTCCTCCTTTTTAGCTTTTTAGTGTAAAGATTAAGCCTTCTGCAAAACCCACCACCTATTGATATTTCAATAAGCCATGTGATTATTTTCCTTGACTTTTCCTCCAATCCTATTCTTTATACACATTTTTTTAGTCACAAAGCCACTAAAAGAGCTTTAAGCCTGGAGCATAGAGCCTGGAGAAAAAAGAATTTCCATGCTCCGTGCTCTTTGCTCAAGGCTAATTCTTTGTGTCTTAGTGACTTTCTGGCATATCTTTCCTCACATTTCTCATTTTAGTGTAAAGGTTCAACAAAACAGACAAATCAGACCTGCACCACCGTTAAAAAGACACTGTATTCATTTTTACGGCCTTTCAGAGATAAAAAAGGGATAAGTTTTTCCCCTCATCCCTGATATGAAATGGCTGGCATATGCCTAATTTCTACTTACTGTTGTCTTACCATTGACTTTGGTTTTCTAATATCTGCTTCTTTGTCTTCCGCCGAAACCGCCGCCTCTGTTATCTCTCATACCGCCGCCTCTGCTATCTCTACTCTTAGGTGGCAGAGCTTCAGCAACCTTCATCGTTCGTCCTTCGAAATCCGTTCCGTTTAGTGCATCCTTTGCTTTTTGAGCCTCTTCCGGGCTGGACATTTCAACAAATCCAAAACCTTTACCTTCGATTATGTTGACCTGTTTCACCTCACCTTGACCGGCAAACAATTCTTCCAATCTTTCCTTAGTTACTGAATAACTAAGATTTCCTACATAAAGTTTACTACCTTGCATTCTAACCTCCTTAAATTTCTTTCAATTCATAATGTTTCTTTTGGGAGGTAGAAAACAAAGATAGATTCTATCCCCATTATGAAAACATCACTACTTAAATGTTTTTTAGGTTGCCAGCCATTTCATATCTAAAAATAAATTATATCAAACAACTCATAAAAAGTCAAGTATTTTTTTCTACAAGGCAGAAATTTCCCAATTTTTAGCAATAATTTAAAGAAGTGAATTTTTTGTGAGGGGGAAAACCTTTTGAAAAAGGTTTTCCCCCTCAAACTCCCCTTTTCCAAAACTTTTTAACCACAAGAGTATAAAATTTTATTTACCCATTTATAAGAAATGGGGTAAATAAAATTTT
>SBAY01000361.1 GCA_005239945.1 Nitrospira sp. | reverse complement strand
TCAGGTACCTCAGAGGCATTTATAGATTTCCTTTTACCATCTTCTATCGCATAATAATCTGTAATTGTTTTGTAAAAAATATACCCTCCTCCTGTACTGGTATAAGGATTACTTTTATATTCCTTCTTATAATCTATTCCTTCTTTCATCCATGGTTCTATACCCCAGTGTTTCCAGTATTTCTGCTGTGCCTCCCATCTGGTAGAAACTTCTATTAAATTTATCTTTTCACCTATAATTCTATGAAGTGCTGGGTCATCTGCAATTGGTTTTTTTATTCCACCAATCATGTAATGCACCTGCCCATCAGAGCCTTTAATCAATTCCCCATTGGCATACTTTACCTTAGGAAGAGATTCGCCTTTATCAATTAATTCTAATTCTGCGATTGGAATTGTCTTTATCTCTTGTTGATTAAATCCTAACGCCTCAAATGTTGTTTGGTTTGGGATTAGTCTTCTTAAACCTCTTTCCATCAAATATCGTGTGCCATCTTCAGCCTGAAGTAAAGTCCCATTTGGATATTTAGCTTCAGGTAAGGTAGAAACAGTATGTAGGTCTTCAAGTTGTTTCTCTGAGGCTTTGACTGTATTTTCTATATTTAGCTCAAGTCTGAGTGCTCCTGGCAAAACCATCTTTTCCTGGCCAGGGATGACATTTACATTGTCAAAATATGTACTGGGTTTTTGATTTGCACCCTGATCGTATTTTACTATCGAGTCATCAGTTTCTATTTTTTTATCACCTATCTGGATATAATCTACATACAACTCGCGGTCCGCTGAAACGCTATGTCTTGACTCGTAATGGTGGTAATAATTGGTCTTAAAAAGATGCTTTATCTTATCCACCCAATTATATAACCAGGTATTAATATCCTGGTCATTGGGATAGACAATATCTATCTTATGCTTGCCATCTGTTAAAGGGACAGTCACCGTATAATCTTTATACTCATCGGTTACAAACCATTCCTTGATTATCTCACCATCTATTCGTAGTTGGACTAATGGAAAAGAGCCGCCATCTTCTTTGCCTTTAGCTCGAATAGAAATGGTTTGTTCTTTGATATTTAATCCTAATGCCTCCCATGTAGTCTTATTCGGTATTTCAATCTTGTTATCCCAGGAAGTCATATAAAGTTTATTATTATCTCCACGAAGGATAGAGCCGTTTGGATATTCTAAGTGTGGGAAAGCCTCTGGGTCATCTGGAATATTAGATAATTTGTCTGGGGAGACTTGTTTGACTTGTGAGATATCAAGCCCTAAATTCTCTAATGTCTTTGTATTCTGTATAAGTTTTTTCTGCCCTAAAGGTGTTATTAGGTAGTATTGGTCATCATCTGTCTCTGAGTTTTTAAGTATAGTGCCAATTGGGTATTCAAAATGCGGGACTTTATCCTC
Source organism: Nitrospira sp. (assembly GCA_005239945.1). Classification (GTDB taxonomy): domain Bacteria; phylum UBA9089; class CG2-30-40-21; order CG2-30-40-21; family SBAY01; genus SBAY01. Next base: position 1,927 of record SBAY01000361.1, on the reverse strand, counting down.
TCCTGGGATGTTTTTTAATTCTGCCTCAGATACTAAAATTGCCTTTGTTTCATCAAGGTCTAAATTTTTTAAGGTATGCTCATTTGGTATCTTCTTTTTTAACCCAGAGACCATAAGATACAATTCATTATTTGGACCTTTAATCAGGCTAGCATCAGCATATTTTGATGTTGGCATTGGCTCACCAAGAGGAATCTTACCAAATTCGTCGTTTGAAAGTTCGACTACCTTACTCTTATCCAGATTTAATGATTTCAATGTTTCTTCATCCGGAATCTGCCTCTTTAAACCATAGCTCATAAGGTAATAAGTAGGCAACTCAGATGTACTTTGCATTCCCGCTATAGCCAGGTCTGTTATATCTATTCCACCGTCATTATTAAGGTCTGCCTTAGGATTATAATTAGCATTACCTCTCATAGTCGCAAAATGAGAAGAGACTAAGGAGAGTAAACCTTCTTTTTTAATTAATGTCCCATTATCATATTTAATTTCAGGTATTTTCTCACCATCAGGTATAATATTTAACTCCTCATCTGAGATAGTGATAATCTTGGATTTATCAAACCCTAAGTTTTTAAATGTCTTTTCATCTGGTATAAGTTTTTTAGTCCCTCCCATCATAAGATAAGTTGTCTCAGCAGTTCCTTTAATTAAAGAACCATCTTCATAAGCAACTGAAAATAATAACATTAAATCTTTTTCATCAATCTTATTATCAATATTCAGGTCTGCATTTTTGTAACCAGTGCCAGGTATGGTAATAGTCTCAATTTTATCTTCCCAGCCAGGCTCATCAACAGTTTTCCCATAGGCCTTTTTTAGAAGCTCAAGATTAGGTTTATTATATTTTACCCATATAGAGAAAATATCTTCCTTATCTACCCTTCCATCATGATTAAAATCAGCCTGGTTGTATCCTTCTTGAACAAGTTGTTTATCATAATAATACCCCAACCACCCCCTTCTGCGAATATATTTGTATATATCCTCCCAACCTGTATCTCCTTGTGTTTTACCTAAACCTAATGCTTGCTCAATTTTATCTAAATCCCGTTTGAAAGGATCGCGTCGCTTACCTGTTCCAAATCTCTTTAAATCAGCTATAGTTACTTTATTATCATGATTTCTATCAAAGTTTTTGTAGCCAGTATCTGGAACAGTTACCTGGTAAGTAGTATCTTCCCAACCCACATCGCCTGCCCTCATTTTTCTATTCATTGCCTCGCGCAAAAAGGTAGCCTGAAGAGTATTACGGAAGGCCGGATTGAAAGGCCTATTTCTTTCTTCCTGCGGGGTTTGGTCAGGTGAGGATAATAATCCTGGGTCTAAAAGAACTTCCTTCGTAGCCATGATGTGTTACCTCCTTTTTTAACCACGAATTACACGAATTTAACGAATAAATCGAGAAATATTTATCGCCTATCCGTGAAATCTCTATGTCTTAAAAACAAAAAAGCCTTCTTGCTTTAACTTAAGGCATTAGAAGGCTTATACTTTCACTGGCTGTTTTAACTTGTTGAGGGTATTTCCCAAACAAGTTTGGGCTTCCGTTTCCCCGTAAAACTAAGGTTTTACAATCCAGAATTTTTCCGGAAGGGTAGATATTTATTTTCGAGGTTAGTTGAGAATGGAGGCTCATTTTCACCTCTCCTTACTCAGTCTTCATTTCCCCTCCCTTTTCTATGTTTAATTATACCACATAATTTTAGGTTTGTCAAGGGTTTTTTGCCTTGTTGCAGTTCTGAAGAGTAAATTTTCAGGGTTTTTCTTTTTAAGGTACGATTTGTGTACAAGATGGTATGTTAATTTAAAAAGGGTAGGCTTTGCCTGTGTCTCCTGATATATCCAAATATTGGAGTCAAAAAAAGATTGCAACCACGATAAAAACTATGATAACATATTAAAGTGGAAAGAAGAGGGGTTA
>SBAY01000317.1 GCA_005239945.1 Nitrospira sp. | reverse complement strand
TTTCCTTCTACATTCTACATTCAACATTCTACATTCAATATTTTGTAATCATTCATGCAAAGAGTTGTCCCTACTACTGAAAACAATCTTGAAGAGGCACCAGACATCAGACAACCTAAATGGTTACCTTCGTTCTTTCTCTTATATTTTTAGATGGTAGACTGCTCCAGACCGTTCGTGGTGGTATTTTTTCGCCCTTGCGAATTAATGACCCAGCGGCAATGATTGCCGAATCTCCAATTTCTACACCAGGAAAAATGATAGAATTCAGTCCTACGGTAACCTTGTTTCCTATCTTCACAGGTCTAAGTTTCAATCTTCCTCTTTCAGCGGCATGACAGATTAAGGTAACATCTCCACCAATGACACTGTCATTGCCTATTTCGAGCAGGGATACATCAGCCAATTTTTTAGAATTGATTTGTACCCTGCGACCTATTTTCGCCCCCATCAGCCGATAAAAAAATACATTTAATGGGGTCAGCATCATAAAATCCATAAAGGTTACTGAAACCACCAGGATAAAGGCATTGGCAAATGCCCATTTCAGCGCCCCAATCGAAAAATAAGGATACTCCCCTTCTTTTAGCTTTAACCCGAATATTAGCCTACAGAAGGCAACGACAAAGATTAAGGTAATCCCATAGATAAAATAGGTTGCGGCTAATGAAAAGGAAAGACATACTATCCTCAAAGGAATAATCAATCCACTGAAATTTTGCCAGACGGTGAAGGTAAGATATAATCCTGGGAATAAACTTATCCCCATAATTACCACACCTAATAAATACATAACCAATGTAAAAGCAAGTTGTATCAATGATTCGAAATCATTTGATTTCATTCTCTTTTTCTCCATTAATCCTGGTAACCGTTCAGGTTGTTTAGGCTATAGGCTGTAGACTGTTAGCTATTGAGTATAGATGACCCAAAATCTTCTCGTTTTCCATGTTTTTGAGTCGCCATCAAAGCCGTGATTATCAAATTCCCTGAGTTTCATATCATCTCACCTACCTCCGCCCTACAGCCTGAATGCCTGCAGTCTATCTACCTGAATGGTTACTTATCCTGATGCACCATGCCATTTGATTTTAGTGGTTTAGGTAGGAACACACCCCCTACCCCCCCCTCTCAAGAGGGGATTTCTTAATATCCTCTCTAATGTAGGGATACACCCCAATAGTGTTCGGAATGCCAAATCATACTAAAATGCTTATAAAATAATGAATGTAGAATGTAGAATAATGAATGTAGAATGTAGAAGTAATACTAAATACTTCTACATTCTACATTCAATATTCAATACCATATATTTGTAATTCTCCCTTAATAAAGAGGGTAGGAGGGTGTTTCTCTTTTTCTGTTTAGCATAATTTGGCATTCCGAACACTATTGGATACACCCCCTATCCGTTACATTGTTTCTCCAAGCCATTTAAGGCATACCTCGCTGAATTTTTCAGGGAATTCTTTATACAGCCGTTCAGAATGGACGGCATTTTCAAATAAAATTAATTCCTTTGGCTGACGAGCTTTTTCATAAAGCTCCTGGCTGTGTGAAGGGTCAATTACCCAATCATTTGTTCCATGCAAAAATAATATGGGGGTAGGAGCAATTTTATCAATCACATCAATGGGGTTTTGTTTAGATAAAAATACATTGCCTATCTTGACCTTTAGATTCCAGTCGTTCAAATGCTCTTTCACAGTAAGCAATGCCTCTTTTTCCCAGAAGCGCAGATTTACCTTTGTTATCTTTGTAAAGGGACTGACCAGGATAATAGAATCGATATTTTTATAGTGGACGGCCTCTAAAATAGTAGTTGCCGCACCAAGTGAAAAACCAATCACGCCAACCTTTTTATATCTTTGGCGGGCATAATCCACCACGGCCTTTAAATCCTGCACCTCTAAGGAAGTCAGTGTGCATCTTCCTTCACTTTGCCCATGCCCGCGTAAATCCATATTGATAACATCGTAATCATCTTCGAACTCCCGGGCCATTCTGATAAAGATGGGAGAGTCCTTGTATTGTTTAATTCCATGGCAAATAATAACCACCTTATCTTTGCCACTATAAAATTCATTAAAGGCAATTTTAATCTTATCGGCTGATTTCACCTTGATTTCGTTATATTTCTTTACCATTAATGTATTTTCCTCCTATTGGTCTACCTTTACCTTTACCTGTTACCTTCCTTTACGAATGACTTTACCACTTAATACATCGGTATGATTACCTTTTTCAATAACTATTTGCCCATTGATAATAACATATTCGATACCAGTAGGGTATAACTGGGGTAATTCATAGGTAGCCAGGTCTTTTATTTTTTCCGGACTAAAGACCACTATATCGGCAAAATTACCTTCCTTTAGTCTGCCTCTATCCTTAATTCCAAGTAATTGGGCGGGTTGGTAGGTCATTTTGTAGATTGCCTCCTCCAGGGTTAGCACTTTTTCATCGCGCACATACTTAGCTAAAACACAGGGGAATGTCCCAAATGCCCTTGGATGAGGTCTTGTTTGAGCTAATACCCCATAATTTGCCCTGGCTGAGGCATCCGAACCGACCATTGTGTAGGGCTTTTTCAAGATTTTTTTTAGATTATCTTCACTCATCTCAAAAAGGATTACCTCCACCTTTGTTTCTTCTTCAATCAAAAGAGAAAAGACAAATTCACAGGGGTCTAAAATCTTCAACGAGGCACGCCTCTTTGTTTCAAGTATTTCAGAAATCCTTTTCCCCTCCATCCATTTATTAGCCTCTTTTTTAACCGAAGAAATCATAATTGTGTTCCAGAAATTGGGGTCAGGATGCGATTCCAGAATTTCTTTGGAGATTTTACAGCGCATCTCCGGATTTTTTAGCCTTTCAATCTCTTTCTCAATTCCACCTTCATATACCCAGGCAGGTAAGATGACATCAAGGTCGGTTGAGCCTGCGGTATAAGGGTATCTATCACAAGTGACATTAAGACCTAATTTAAGTGTTTTTTCGATTTCTTCAAAGACAACATCCAATTTATTCCAATTTGATTTACCAGCGGTTTTCAGGTGGGAGATATGAACCTTCTGGATATTGGACATACCACCAATATCTATAGCTTCCTGAACGGCCTCTACCAATTTATTTCCTTCACTGCGTAAATGAATTACATATATTCCCCCAAATTCTGCCACAACTTTACACAATTCAATTAACTCATCGGTTTGCGTAAAACATCCGGGGGGATAGATTAGCCCGGTTGATAAACCAAAAGAGCCTTCCTCCATACATTTGGCGACAAGTTTTTTCATCTTGTTCATTTCTTTAACCGTCGGTCGTCTATTTTCATAACCAATAATTGAGGCGCGGATATTTCCCTGTCCAACTAATGGGACAAAATTTACACCAATGCCTATCTCTTCAAGTATCTCAAGATATTCCTTTAAGGAGTTCCACTGGTAATTTATCTCAAATTCCTGGCAAATCTTTTTAATTCTTTCTTTGAATTGTTGATATTGAGGTGCGGCAGAAAACCCACAATTACCACATACCTCAGTTGTTATCCCCTGGCGGACTTTGCTTTCTACCTTTGGATTAACCAGGATAGTGAAATCAGAATGTGAATGAATATCAATAAATCCAGGGCAAACTACTTTACCTTTAGCATCAATAATTACTGTCTCTTTTGACCTTGACCCCAGACTACCAATGCTCACTATCCGGCCATTTTTTATCCCAACATCTCCATTAAATGACGGGGCATTAAACCCACCTACTATTTTACCATTTTTAATCAAAATGTCGTACATATCAACACCTCCTGATGCCAGTTATACAAACTTCAATTCAGGGATTAGATTTCAGACTTCAGACTTTAGACATCAGACTTAAGTCGTAAACATTCAGCGTTAAGCCGTCAGCTTTCAGGTGGAGAAAAAGATAATGAATGAACACCTGTCTCATCCCAAAGCTGAAAGCTTAAGCTTCCGGCTAACCGCTTACGACTTAAGTCTTTAGTCTATATGGTCTAATGTCTGAATTGAAGAGTTATACAAAAGCAAGTATTAAGAATTTTAGTTCAGCCACGAAATGCACAAAAATAGCACAAACAACCCCTTTTTTAATAAAGATATAACCATAGACGACATTCAAAACAATTGTAAGTATGAAACAGGTTAAGGCGACAAATGTCCAGTCAAAATTTACCCCGACAAATGAAAAGGATTTAAGTCCAGCAATAGCAAAGAAAAAGGCAATACTGAAATTAGCAAAATGGGAATTTTTGATAAGTCGTTGAACTAAAGAAACCATTCCGAATCTAATTGTTTCAATAAAGATGGCTGAGTTTAACGGCATAAATAAAGCACAGACAGGATTTTTGGGATAATAATATGGTGCCATTGCTCGAAATGACCTATCAAAGAACAGACAAGAGACTACAGCGATTAACACACCGATAATTAGTAATTTCAGCCAATTATGCTTGATATCCGAAAAAGAGCCGAAACCGGCTAATCCATAAGTTTTGCTCCAGCCAAACCCGCATAATCCACATAAAAAGGTAGCAATAAATATATACCAGACATCAAACATCATTAGATAAGGCAGATGTTCAGGCAGAAAGGTTTTTAAGATGATCTTCCGCATACCAATAAAATACATATAATAAAGGTAAGGAAGTGCGGCAATAACACATACCTCTGAAAGAATTAATGATTTGCCGGCTGTTTCACGATTAAATAGGTGTTTCATATTTAACCTTCTTTACAGTAAACATTCAGAAGTAGTAAATTATAAAGTGTGGAAAACTATTTTCCCTCTTCCTTAATTTATTTTATCACAAGTTTAGCCTTATGTCAACAAAAAGTAATAGAAACCCAGAAATTCCCCAACTTTTAGTAGTGGTTTAAAGAAAGGTGTTTTTTTAAGGGGAGAGAAACACTTTTTTCAAAAAGGGGTTCTCTCCCCCTAAAAAAACACCTTTCTTTAAA
>SBAY01000018.1 GCA_005239945.1 Nitrospira sp. | reverse complement strand
TTACCGAAGAGCCGTGTGAGGGAAAACCTCAAGCACGGTTCTGTGAGGGGCATTAAGCAATTAAAAGGAGGTTGTTGAATATGTCTACTCGACAAATAATCAAGGTTAAGGATGCGGGATTTTGCTTTGGTGTAAAACGGGCAATGGACCTGGCTCTAAAATCTGCTAAGTCCGAAAAAAATCATGTTTATACTTTAGGTCCTTTGATTCATAATCCACAGGTGTGTGAAGAGTTAAAAAAACAAGGCATAATTGAAGCCAAATCCCTGAATGATATCCAATCAGGGGTAGTTATCCTTCGCTCTCACGGCGTACCACCTAAATTATATCAGGAAATAGCCAGCTTGGGGTTTAAAATAGTTGATGCGGTTTGCCCAAGTGTTAAAAGAGTGCAGGAATTGGCTCATCAGTTGAAGGAAGAAGGGTATGAAGTCGTAGTTGTTGGAGAAAAAAACCATCCAGAGGTAATGAGTATTAGAGGAACAGTAGAAGGTGAAACAATAGTCGTCGAAGGACCTCAAGAGGCAGAAAAACTTAAATTAAAAGGTTTAAAACTTCATCATCGTAAAGTAGGCATCATTGCCCAGACAACTCAAACTATCGATAATTTTAAAAAGGTAGTGGAAATACTATTAGATGAAACCAAGGAGTTGAAGATATACAACACTATCTGCAAGGCAGTAGAAAATATCCAGAATGAATCTTTAGAGGTGGCTAAACAGGTAGATTTAATGTTAGTTATAGGCGGTAAGAACAGCGCTAATACGACGAGATTATGCAAACTGTGTTCACCTATTACACCAACTTATCATATTGAGTTACCAGAAGAAATTGATTTGACCTGGTTAAAAGGGGTAAAGAAAATCGGTATAACAGGTGGGACTTCTACACCACATTGGTTAATTGACCGGGTAGTAGATAGGTTGAGAAGATAGGAAGGGAAGAATGTAGGTAACCGTTCAGGTAGATAGACTGTAGGCATTTAGGCTGTAGGGCGGAGGTAGGTGAGATGATATGAAACTCAGGGAATTTGATAACCATGGTTTTGAGGGTGACTCAAAAACATGGAAAACGAGAAGATTTTGGGTCATCAATACTCAATAGCTAACAGTCTACAGCCTATAGCCTAAACAACCAGAACGGTTATGAATGTAGAATTATGAAGTTTTGCTTTCCTTCGACATTCTACATTTCATTTCATGGAAACTTTTGACTAATACCTGCTTACCTGACACCTGTGTTCTCAATACCCAAACGCCTTGAGCATATTTAGATTATCCTTCCATTTTTTCTTTGTTTTGACCCAGAGTTCAAAGAATACCGGGCGACCTAAAAATGCCTCAATCTTCTGTCTTGCTAACTGCCCTATCTTTTTTAACTTACTGCCTTCACTGCCTATCAATATTGCCTTTTGTGAATCCTTTTCTACATAAATTATTGCCCTGATGTAATCCTTTCGTCCTTCTCTTTCTTTAAACTCCTCAATGGCGACAGTAGTAGAATAGGGGACTTCTTCACCGTATTCCATAAATATCTTCTCACGAATTATCTCGGCAACAAAGAATCTTTCAGGCTGGTTGGTTAAGATATCCGTTGGGAAATAAGCAGGGTTTATCGGGAGATATTTTATGATACAATCAAGTAAGCGGTCTATCCCTTCTTTTTTGATAGCTGAAATAGGAATGATTTCTAACGCAGTGTGATACTGCAACGCGGTGGGACACCGCTTGAAATCATAAAGTTTCTGAACTGAATCAATTAAAGGAAGAAGTCTATCTTTGCCAATCAAATCGATTTTGTTAATAACCAGAAGAGTATCCTTTTTATGGTTAAGCAATTCTGACTTAATCTGAGGAATTACTTCGTCTGGCTCATCATCAACCGAGAGCACAACTATTACTAAATCGGCATCTTTTATAGCTAAATTAAGCGTTTTCTTCATTAATTCCTGAAGTTTATACTTAGGTTCTGAAATTAATCCTGGGGTATCCAGAAATATAATCTGGTAATTTTCACCATTAAGAATACCCAAAATCCTATGTCTTGTAGTTTGCGGTTTTGGGGTTACCGCGGATAACTTTTCCCCTAAAAGTAGATTAAGTAAGGTTGATTTACCCACATTAGGTTTACCGATTATAACTACATAGCCACAATGAAATTCTTCTTTTCTTTTCATAAGGATTAAGGATTTAGTATAACATAAATAATTTTACCTTGCAACTTATTTTTGGAATTGACTTTTTGCTTCTATTGTAATATAATTATTTTGTTAGCGTTCACAAAAGTTAAAAACAAACAACCTTTTACTTTCTAATTATGTAGGATTCAAGAATGCCAAAGATTAAGGTTTTACCCGATGAGATTGCCAATAAGATAGCCGCCGGTGAGGTGGTGCAAAGACCGGCATCGGTAGTCAAGGAGTTAGTGGAGAATTCACTTGATGCCCAAAGCACAAAAATTGTCGTTGAGGTAATCGATGGAGGCAAAAATCTTATTTGTGTGTCAGACAATGGCGAAGGGATGAGCAAGGAGGATGCTATTTTATCCTTTGAGCGATTTGCGACAAGTAAAATTTCTACGGCTGATGACCTGGATGCCATTAATAGCTTTGGCTTTAGAGGAGAGGCATTACCCAGCATTGCGACGATTTCCAAGGTAAAACTTATTACCCGCCCTAAGGATGCCGATTATGGAACATTGGTGAAAATTGAAGGTGGTAAGATTAAAGAAATAAACGAGGTAGGTGCACCACAAGGAACAATGATTGAGGTACAAAATCTGTTTTTCAATACCCCAGCCCGTAAAAAATTCCTCAAAACAACTATTACCGAATCCGCTCACATCAATAATGTCATTTATCAATTCGCCATCAGTCATCCGGAGGTAGCCTTTAAATTAACCCATAATGCTCAGGAGATAATTAATGTAGCGGCTACTACTGACCATAAAGAAAGAGTCCTTCATTTCCTGGGTAAGGAGTTACAAAAAGACCTTATTTCTATCGAATTTAAAAGTGATTTAGTCGAGATAAGTGGTTTTTTAGCCAAACCTACCCATACCAGACCGGATAGAAATTATCAATATATCTTTGTCAATTTTCGCCATGTGTTTAATAAAACAGTCAATCATGCGATTTATCAAGGGTATCATACCTTACTTCCTAAGGATAAACACCCAATTTTTGTTATTTTTATAAAGCTCGATCCCTCTAAGGTCGATGTAAATGTCCATCCGACAAAGAGGGAAATCCGTTTTTATAGCGAAAATAAGATTCACGAGTTATTGGTAGAGGCAGTGCGTCAGACATTATCCAGGGCTAATTTAATACCCGAGGTAACAACCTTTTATCCTAAACCATTCCCTACTTTTGAAAAACATGGGGTTAAACCTACTCTTCCATCACAACAACAAGGATTATACACCCTCTACCCACTCTCAAGAGGGGATTTTCCTCAACAACAAGAAATTCCATTACCCACTTCTACCCCTTCTCCAGGGGACACATCTACTCCACAATCTACATTGCCTTCTGCTTCTTTACCTATCACCTCCCACTTGTCACTTGCCCCTGACTTTCAGCCTGTTGGGCAGGTATTTAATACCTACATTGTTTGCCAGAGTAATGAAGGGATGTTCATTGTTGACCAACATGCCGCTCATGAACGGATACTTTATGAAAAGGTAATGAAAGAGGCAATGGATGAACTTAGTTTGCCGGCACAAATTTTACTTATACCCATCACCCTTGAGATAGATTACAAGGAACAGGCTGTTCTTATTCAAAATCTACCTATATTTAATTCATTAGGGTTTGAAATAGAGGAATTTGGGCAAAATACATTTATTATTCGTTCTACACCTGCGGTCTTAGAAAAAACCGACCCTAAAGAACTAATCTATGAACTTATTCATGAACTTCAGACAACAGGAAAGGGTAGAACTCCGCAAGAAATCAGGGAGAAAATACTTATCTCTCTTAGCTGTCATGGTGCGATAAAGGCAGGGGATAAGTTAAACCAGCAGGAGATGGAATCACTTATTGGGCAACTTTCTCAAACTCAATTGCCCTTTACCTGCCCACACGGCAGACCAACTATTATTAAAATGAGTTTAAATGAGATTGAGAAACGGTTTATGCGGATTTAAAGAGGAAAAAGGGGAAAAAAGGGGGAGGGATGAAAAATGTCAGAACCATTTACACAGGTTAAACTTAACAAAGCACTTTTAACTATGCGCCGGGTCTATTTTGCGTTTATGGTTTCGTTGGTTATTTACCTCTTTATGCCAAATATAATCATTAAATTAGAACATGGTAATTTTAATGGTTTGGCTAATTTCAAAGAGGTTAATTTACTCAAAAACATGCTTTATTTAG
>SBAY01000267.1 GCA_005239945.1 Nitrospira sp. | reverse complement strand
CGTTCAGGTAGATAGACTGTAGGCATTTAGGCTGTAGGGCGGAGGTAGGTGAGATGATATGAAACTCAGGGAATTTGATAACCACGGTTTTGATTGCGATTCAAAAACATGGAAAACGAGAAGATTTTGGGTCATCAATACTCAATAGCTAACAGTCTACAGCCTATAGCCTAAACAACCTGAACGGTTACAGAAGTTTAATATCGAAGGAACGGAGGAATTACTTAAGTGAAACATTATCTTGAATTTATAGCTTTAAAAATATTATATAAAGTGGTGAATTTGTTGCCCTGGAAGGTGAATTACTGGTTAGCTGATAGATTGGGGGAACTTGGTTATATTTTTGTAGGTAAAAGAAGAAGGTTGACTATTGATAACCTTAGCCGAGCATTTAAAGAGCAATATAATAAAAAAGAAATCAAACGATTAGCTATAAACACCTTTAGAAATTTTGGTAAAAGCATGATTGAATTTATCTCCCTGCCTAAAATCAATAAAAATAATATTGATAACTTCGTGACGATTAAGGGATTAGAAAATATCGATGAGGCTAAAAAAAGAGGGAAAGGAGTAATTATGTTAAGTGGGCATATCGGGAATTGGGAATTAATGGGTAAGGCTTTAACACTTAAAGGGTATTCTTTCAATGTTATAGTTCGCCGGCAAAAGAATGTGTTAGTAGAAGAGCTAATTGAGCAACAAAGAAATGAATTTAAATTTAAAACATTAGCGCATACCATCCCTCCACAAGAAATCATTAGACTCCTTAAAAATAATGAAATTATTGGTATGATTGGAGACCAGGATGCAGGAAAAAGTGGTGTCTTTGTTGATTTTTTTGGTAGACCTGCATCAACACCTATAGGACCTGTTATTTTCGCTATGCGTTCTGGGGCAGTTTTAATACCTTTTTTTGACATTCGAGGGGAAAATAACCACCATCAGATTATTATTGAATCTCCCTATCAACTAAGTAGAACTTCAAATATGAAAAATGATATTATGGAGAATACTCAAAAATTAACAAAAAATTTGGAGTCATACATTCGGCAATATCCAGAGCAATGGTTTTGGCTACACAATCGTTGGGCAACAAAACCTTAAAAGTGGCGGTTTTAAGGGAAGAGAAACCCTTTCTCTAATACCCCTAACAACCTGGAGATTTTCTGTCGTAAGTAACTACTCAGTAATTGGTGGAGAAATCTGTTCTTTGTTTTAGACCGTTTCGGAGAGGAACAAGGAGGGAGCACAATATCCTCAAACTCGTTGAGGCTTCCAACATCGTGGGAAACGGAAGCCCAAACTTGTTTGGGGGAAAAGGCACTTAACGAGTTGCGTTACACAATATAGTTAGATGTAGAGGTTTTGAACTTGTTCGCCGAGAAATCCTCAAACTCGTTGAGGCTTCCAAATAGGTAATCCCACCGTTCACTGAGCGGTTACGCAATCCAAAAATTCCCCGACTTTTCAGGTAGATAGACTGTCCCCGAATTATTTTATTACCCCGATTTTCCCTTTCTTGGTTGAACCTTCATATTCTAATAGATATATGTAAATTCCTGAGGTAACATATTCGTTATCCTTATTTCGTAAATCCCAAGTAATACTAGTAGGATTTGAAATTTTCAGTTCTTCCCGAACTAATTCACCAGTTATATTAAATATTTTTAGTATAATTGGTTTAGAGTTTGGTAGCTCGGCAAAGGTTACGATATTCCCTTTACGCACAGGATTTGGATAAACAAAAGAGCTATCGAAATTATTAAATACTCTTGGCACATTAATAATCATCTCATCCGTTGATACATCAGGTCTTATATCTACTGGTTTCTCTTCCACATCCTGGGTTCTTTCGATAAACATTGTTTCGCGATTATCTTCCGGGACAAAGTTAAACTCAATCTTAGAAGATGCCCCAGAAGTCTTTATCCTGAATGGCACAATAGCCAATACTCCTTTATCCTGTGTTTGTGGCTCAAATACACCAACCGCATAATCAATCTTACCTGCAGAATTATCTACCTTATTTATTAACTCATATGATTCATTTACTGGATAATCTCCAGGTTGAATTCTAATCCCTTCATTAGCCGGTATCCTTTTCATATTCATCTTTGAAGCAGGCATAATAGGAGAAGGAACAGGGACATTGACTACCTCTAATACATTTGGATTAAAAGATAAATGAACCTCACCACCTAAGAAATTTTCTGCCTCACTAATAGATACCTTAAGATAAATGATATTCCCAATACGCAAGTCGTTTATATTTACTCCCTCAAGCGTTTCAAGATCAAATGACAATTCTATTCTCTTATCTGAGACAGGTTTAAGAATACTGGTTTTTTGGATTACTTTACTCCTTCCTTCCCCAAAATTCTTTCTAAAGATAATAAAATCCTCATCGTCCACACGACCATCCTGATTAAAATCTGCATTTTGAGCCTCATCCCAGCCAATATCACCTTCTTGTTTAAAAAATGCATCTACAAATCCTGGCCAATCTTCCATATTTACCTTCCCATCATTATTTACATCACCGGTTAAGAGGGTGATTGTTCCTATGAAGGTGGTATTCTCAAATTGTGTCTGACTGATACATACTCCACCTACTTCTTCAGGTGCAGCACCATGAGTATCAAAATAAAGGGTATAACTACCTACCGGGATAGTTTCAAATATAAAGTAAGAGGATTCATTAGTAGTTGTTGTTGCACCTGTCTGGATAATCGTTACCTGAATTTGTGAAGAAGTACCTAACCTTGTGCCAAAATCAAGGAAACAAAAACCAGCTATATTACCAAATCGTCTTAATGAATGGGCAATAAATATATATGGTGAATTAGATAACCCGGTTGAGCTAGCATGAATAGTATATGTTCCAGGTGGTTCTGTGCCTAATGTGAACGAAGATGCGGTTATCCCTTCAATATTGGTGGTAGTCATAGTTGCAGATATAGAATAACCTGTAGCACCGCTTGGTATTTCAATAATTTCCCAATGGACATTTACATTATTGCATGGATTACTATATTTATCGACTACCTTAACCACAAAGGGTTCTTTTAGAGTAAGTGTGCAGGTATTAACCTGGTTATTCCCGGAGATATATAGTAATGTAGTTGGAGTTCCCGGAATAACAATGACAGATGTTGTGCCAATAAATCCAAGATAATTACCTTGAATTGTACATACCCCCATATATTTTGCCAGAAAATTATTAAGTGTAAACTCACCACCGCCTGTTGCCGTAAAAGTGGTCGAGCCGGTAACATCAAGTTCTAAATTACCACAATGAGCCAGACATTGATAATCGATTCGCTCATCTGCCTTTATTACTTTATCCTTAGGCTTAACTTCAATCCTGGTAATGATGCGATATAATGCCTCTTCTTTATTGAATGGAATATTACCATCCATATCTTTTAATCTTGTTATACGGTCATCAGCAAAGTCAAAAGTAATAGCTGATGTTCCACCTGCCTTTGCCTTAAATTTTAATGTACAAAGTATCCCGGACCCAGTAGCAGAACCCGTGAGTAATCCAACAAAATAATCTATTTCCCCCGTAATATTATCATATTTTTTTACCACCATACCGCCGGACGGAAATGTACCACTTCCAATTTCCTGTAACTCAAGTATATTTGGATTAAAGTTAAGATGTATTTTAGCCGTAATCATCCGTTGGACATCCATTATCTCAACTTGTGATATAAATTCTGTGCCAATACCTATATTTTGCAAACCAGGAGTAATTTTTAAAGTAGTTGGTGGTAGCATAATAAAATGTGCCATGGCATAGGCATTAGTCATCAAACCACAAGCAACAATAATAGTTGTCCCGATTTCCTGACTATCTGTTGTAAAGGCTACTTGAAATTCACCAAAAGCATTAGTAGTACATAAAGCAATAGTAGGGGTAGTACCAAATTCAATCACGACTAATTCCGTTACCCCAAAACCATTACCCGCAACTGTAACAAGACTCCCTACTTGACCTGATGTCGGTATAACCGTAATCCTGGGTACAATTCTAAACAAGACAAAAGCCTTTGAAACAGAAATAAGTCCAGTCGCAATAATTGAGGTAGTGCCGTAAGGTTGAGTGTCAATGGTAAAGACAGTAATAAATGTGCCATCCATAGTTGAACTAACCATACAGATATTGAAACTCGTCCCAAAATCAAGCCGTATAGCCTCCATCTTACCAAAGCCATTACCTGCTACTGTAACAAAACTACCAACAGTGCCTATGCAAGGAGTTAATAAGATAATACTTGGATGTATAAAAAAGTAATCCATAGCTTCTGCTTGAGTATTAACTCCTATCACTTTAATTGTAGTTGTCCCATAAGGCTGGCTATTGACTATAAATGTAGTAGCAAGCCTACCCAAGGAATCTGACACAGTAGCACTAACAGTTCCAGTAGTACCAAATAAAATATGTATAGATTCACTCGCACCAAAGCCATTACCCTTTACGGTTAGCATCGCTCCTACCGTCCCTGTAGTAGGCGAGGCAAAAATAATGTTTGGCTGGATAAAGAAAGTAGCCTCAGTATACATCTGATTACTTAATCCAGTAGCTTTGATTGTAGTAAGCCCATAAGGTTGAGTGTTAACTTCAAATATAGTATTAAAATTACCCAGGGCATCTGTGGTAGCTATGGCTATAGTAAGAGTATTACCAAAGTCTATTTGAACAGATTCAGTAGCTCGATAACTAACTCCTTGTATAGTTACAATGGTTCCTATAGTTCCAGATGTAGGTAAGATAGTAATCCATCTTAATCCTTTCCATGGTCTATAGGCAACATAATCGCTTATTTTATCCCCCGTTCCATACGGATTATAATCTGGCGGACCAGTGGAGGTATCATTTGGACCTGTTTCATTCCCCCACCAATTATTTTTGGCATCTACGATAGTGGGAGTTCCAGCATTATATATCCCATAATTTAAATTATTATAAATTTGGCTGTTATGAATTATAAGATTAGCGGGTGAGGAGATATAAATCCCATATAGATTATTGAATATGGTAGTTGACCCTATGGTAGGAGAAGAACTCCCTGTACAATAAATACCATAAGTTCCATAAGCACTATTTGTACCAATTGTAGTTTCCATAATGGTTAAAGAAGAAAAATCACACCAAATACCTATTCCTTTGCCTCCACTCCTTACATTACCTCCATTATTATCAGAAATAGACTGATTTTCAATAACATTATTATTTGATAAATATGCATAAATACCTACCCCTGCTCCCGGCCATCCTGGGCCTGCATAATAGCCTCCACCTCCATCACCTCCCTTACACTTTGAGATATTATTTCCTTTTAACAGATTATTTAAAGATAAATATAAGTATATTCCAGCCCCTTTACCTCCTTCTGCTCCACTATTAAACTGTGTACCACCTCCATAATAACCTCCCGTTGCACCTTTAAATCCTATTAATGTATTGGCTACTATCATATTATTAGATGCAGAATAAAGATAGATACCTGCTCCTATTCCACCAGGACTGGGTGAACCATACCCGTCAGAATTACCTCCCACTCCACCTTCACTATTGTTAATAGTATTTGTTCCAATAGTATTATTTGAAGATGAAGTCAAATATATCCCTGCTCCTAGACCTCCATAATTTGCCCCTCCATGACCCCTACTATGTCCTCCTGACCCTCCTTTGTTGGCAAAAATTTTATTTTCTGTAATAACACAATTAGTCGAAAAACCTATATAAATCCCTGTTCCTATCCCTCCGTTACCATTGTGAGATACCGCTCTCCCCATACCTCCAGCTCCACCTAAATTATCAAAAATATCATTGGATATAACTCTAACATTATTGGACTCTAATATATATATTCCTGCACCTGGTTCTCCTGCATGTTCCCTTGAGGTTGAATACACATGTAGAGTTATTCCATTAACTCCTCTTCCACCTTGAATAGTATTGTTTCTGATAGTAAAATCAGAACATTGTATAAGTGTAATCTTCCCATAATTTGTAGTCGCAGAACCTGTAAGTTCTTGATTTTCAATTATAAGCCCTGACTGGTTATAGTAATAATGAATTTGTTCTCCTTTATAAGTATTAGTGGTATCAATTATGTTATTGAAGCTATCCTTTTCTATATAAACTCCATATATACCTCTTCCTACAATGTTATTGGTATTGTTAATAATATTTCTTTGTATATTATTAGTTATGGAATAACTACCGAGATAAATTCCAGCAGAAATACCTTTAATGCCCCAAAGTGCATCATTATAAGGCGTTCCCCCTTCACCACCTTGATTTTCGCTTATAGTATTATCTTCAATAATATTTTCCTTGGAATTCTACAAATAAATTCCACAACCATTACCTCCGTTTCCACCAGAACCTCCCCACGAATATGGAGATCCAGAACCTCCTTTTCCCCCACTATTATTATAAATGACATTTTTTCTTATCGTATTATTCATTGATTGTAACAGATATAGTCCACTTCCTATACCTCCATTTCCACCTTGTTCAGGAATATTATTAATATAAGTTCCTATTCCTCCAACTCCACCTTGATTATTTGAAATAGTGTTTCGTTCAATAGTATTATTATTAGAAGAAATAAAGTAAATACCTACTCCTATCTCTCCAGTGAGCCCTTTGTGATCATAACTTCCCTCAGCACCATTTTTACCTTTATTATAACGAATAATATTATCTGTTATCACAATTCCACTTACATTATCTAAATATATTCCTTGCTGAGCATATTGGATAAAGCAATAGGAAATTGTTCCTTTACTCTGACTACCACTAAATTTAATGCCATTCCAATCACCTGCAGTAGGCGTAGCCGCATTAGATGTAAAAGTAATCGTCCCATCCGGTGTACCAACAGCAGTTAACACTCCATAAATAATTAAAGATGTGTTAGTAGCAAATTTGACTATTACTCCAGAGTTAATAGTCAAACCTGACCCTTCAGGCACAGTTACAGTCCCAGTAACCACATAAGGACTTCCTCCTAAATCCCATGTACCTGTCTGGGTACCACTCACATATGTTGTTGCCTTAGCAACAGTTGTAGTAAGTAGTAATGCCATACTAACCAAAACTTCACCTATTATACCTTTTTGTCGAGTAGACATATTCAACAACCTCCTTTTAATTGCTTAATGCCCCTCACAGAACCGTGCTTGAGGTTTTCCCTCACACGGCTCTTCGGTAAT
>SBAY01000374.1 GCA_005239945.1 Nitrospira sp. | reverse complement strand
ACACATACAGCCTTTGATAGAAGCGGTATATCCACATACGAGGTATGTCCTCTGGGAGTGTTTCTACTTCCAGGGGAGAAGGTTTTAAAGACATACCTTAGTGTGGTTAAAGCGATAAACCTCCTTTTCCAACCGTTAGGTTGGGATTTGGTTGCGGCTCTGCTGCGCTGTGTTCTCTGCGGTGAATCCACCCGCTAACGCGAGTTACTACAAGCTTTTTTTAGTACACGGACACGGATTTATCGGATTTTTTATTTTTCTTTATCCGTTTAATCCGCTAAGTTCGATTAATTTGTAAATTCTGCTTTCGAGATTTGCCCCAATCCCCCTCTCATTTAATAATCCCCAACTTACCTATTGCCTTCTCTCCTTTATCATTGGTAATCAAATAGATGTAGATGCCAGAAGCAACACTACCTGAGTCTATCCATACCTCTTCATCTGTCCCATTAGTATGCTCGATTTCCTTGACTAATTCACCGACTATGTTAAAGATTTTAATATTTGCCTGTGTAGTCAGTCCCTTAAAGGTAATCTGTCTATTCCCTCCATAAATTCTACAAGGATTGGGGTAGGCAAATACCTTGATAAGGTCAGGGCTAAATACAGGTCCGGCTAAAATAAACTCAGAAAAGTGTGGTATATATGCCCAGACTATATTTTCTGCGACCATTACAGTTGTTGCCAGAGGTGTCCATATTCCATTATCGAAGTGATAAATCCTTAAATTCTCTTCCTTGATATTTGTTCCATCAACAATGCCATTATTATCAGCATCATTATAAGAAAAATAGATTGCCACTGTGCCTATTTGACCTGCTTGGGTTCCTGTTTGATTGCCTTGTTCATCTCTAAGCTCAATATTGCAGGCTATTCCTCCAAAGAAAATATTTGCTGGAAGATTTGTCGGCTTTTGAGTTGAAGTGGCAATATAAACAACAGCATTTGCGGTCAATGTTCCAATTACTATTGTTACTTCATTGCTTGTTACTGTTCCTCCAGTTTTGCTGTTTACGAAAACTATAACCTGACTGGATGTTTTTATTGCACCATAACTAATGGTGATTGTATCTGTTCCACCATTTGGTGATATGGTAATTGTACAAGTAGCAGTAGTTGTTCCTGCAAGAGTAATCGTGGAAGGAGTAATAGAGTTTGTAGTATTGAGCATTGTAACAGTAGTAGTCCCTTCGTATATGTTTCCATCGCTATCCAATAAGGTGATAATCATAGTAAAGGTAGCGGATGTTGTAATGGTTGCAGGACAGAAAACATTGAGGGTTGTTGGAGTGCCAGGAGGTGGTGTTGATGTCCCCTGGAATTCATACGCACCCATATCCACGATATGATTGTTGTATATTCTTGGGTTGCCATCTTTGTCGGTTGATGGGATGGCTCGGGCTGTGTTTAAGCCGGTATCGATGCAGGGAGAGTAAGTTCCAAGGTGAAAGTCGTTGACTCCTATGAATTGTGGGTTAGCAAAGATATTATTGCTGTTGCCGGCAATGGTATTCACATCATTAACATCCATTGTGCCTTCATTACGATAGTTATACGGGGCGTTGTTGTAAAAGCAGTTGTAATTGGTTGGAGGGTCACTGGTAGTGTCATCTTCATATATCCCATATCTACTATTGTTTGAGATGATATTGTTGGTAATGGTTGGGGAGTAGGAGGAGCAGGAGATTCCGCCACCATAATTATTAGCATTATTTCCTGAAATGGTGCAGTTGGTGATGGTTGGAGAGGAGTAGTCGCAGTCGATTCCGCCACTATTATTAGCATTGTTTCCTGAAATGGTACAGTTGGTGATGGTTGGATAGGAGTAGTCGCAGTCGATTCCGCCACCATTATAAGTAACATTGTTTCCTGAAATGGTGCAGTTGGTGATGGTTGGGGAGGAGTTGTGGCAGTAGATTCCGCCACCAGTAGAAGTAGCACTATTTCCTGAAATGGTGCAGTTGGTGATGATTGGGGAGGAGTAGTAGTAGCAGGAGATTCCGCCACCATTATAGGCACTTCCATTCCTTATGGTGAACCCTGATATTGTTCCGCACTCCCTCGCACTATTAAAATAAAACCCTCTGCCTGAATTTTGGCAGTCAATGATGCAATTGTTGGGTCCATTTTCAGAGCGCACCGTAATTTTCTTTCCTGACCAGGTTAAGTCTTTATTCAAAGTGCCGGTATAAGTTCCATCAGCCACCCAGACGGTATCCCCAGTTGTTGCGGCATCTATTGCCGCCTGAATGGTGGTATGGCTTCCTGGCACATAAATATCCGTTGACTCGGCTATTTTTACCATTCCCAGCAAAACCCCTAAAACCACAACAAAACCAACAAACTTTTTCATTTTTAAAAACTTCCTTTAAATTATTTTTCGCAAAGACGCAAAGGTTCGCAAAGGACGCAAAGAATTTAAAGAATATATTATCTTTTATTTCCTCATTTCCCCTTTGCGCACTTTGCGAGAATTCTTCGCGTGCTTTGCGAGAACTCTTCGAGAGAGGATGTTAGTAAAATATTGGGGTCAGTTGACCCTATTCTCCTCTCCCACCTCCTAAAGATTTTAAAGATTCTTTTAAGTTTAACATTTTACCTTTACCTCCTTAAATTTGCCACTAAGACACTAAGACACGAAGGATTTATTTTAACTTTTTCCCTTTGTGTATTTTGTGTTTTTGTGACAAGATATTTTTTTACTTTCCCCTGCTCACCTTCTCCATTTCTCCATCTCTTTTGGTATAAGTAAGGGAAAAGGGGAAATTGGGAAAGGGGGAAAATTAATAATTTTTTTCTTTCCCATTTTTCCTTCTTTTTCCCTTTTTCCTTTTTCACACCTTTTTAGTACACGGATTGCACGGATGACACTGATTAACACAGATTTTTAATTTAAAATTTCTTTTTATAATCCGTGTTAAAAGATTATAACAAAAATTATCCAGTTACTAAACATATATTTCTACCTTTTAAAATATCAACATATTGGTCTTATCTATATGCCATCTTCAGTATTTCCATTTACTGATGCAATCTTTGGGAGAATGGAGGTCGCACCTTGAACTGGGAATTAGGTTACTTAATAACTGAACTTTTGCGTTTTTTAGAGAGTTGCCAATACAGATTCAATGGTTTTGCCCATTTTCCCTTGTTGGTGGCTCCAGATTAAAAGCTCTT
>SBAY01000207.1 GCA_005239945.1 Nitrospira sp. | reverse complement strand
TGGGATGTCGCTACGCTCCATCCCATCTTCCACCAGCCATACCATTACACAGTTATCTATATTACTCAATTATAAACATCAATATAACATATTATACGAAGAGGCATAATGATGAAAAAAGGTTATACTTTGCTAGAGACATTAGTTAGTATTGCGGTGATGGGAATTGTTATTTTGGTTATAGTATCCTTTTTTAGCGAGGGAATAAAGGATTGGATGCAAACAATAAAAAAACCTATAGCCAGGGCACAAGGAATAGCAAGAGAGGTGATGGGCGGCAAGGTAGGGGATAAAAGAGGTGGAATAATGGGAGAGATAAGGGGTCTTATTGCCTTAAGTAATGCGGAAAAGGGAACTATTACTTTTGTAATAGCTGATGGTCAGAGATGTACGGATATAAATTGGAATGGTTTGTTTAGTAATAATGAGGCAATCATTTTCGATGAGGATAAAAATTTTAGTTATGAACAAGGAACGGATACGATTATATATGGTTCTCCTCCTTCCGAAGGAACTCCAATCTTTAACCTCAATCCAGATGAAAAACATACGGATGAAGGGGCAAATAAATATAAATTTGATAGTAATGAGAGCATTATCAAGGATGCCAATGATAATGCTCAGTATGATACAGGAGAAACAGTTTTGTTAGGTAGTCCTCCCGCTCATGGAACTAAAATTATTCCGTTTGGTAAGACGATTACTTATTTTTTGGATAAAACCAATAGAGAAGTAAAAAGGATAGAGAATGAGACACAGATTGAAACAGTTGGAAAGGACATTTTAGTTGATGCGGAAAAGGACTCTTTTGGGTTGGCATTTCGATATTTTGGTAGTGGGACTACCGGTGGAGATGAACTTACCTCATTACCACTAACACTTGACGATAGACAAAGAGTATCTTTTATAGAGATAAGGATAGTAACAGATGTTGATAATGGCAAAAGGGTGATTTTGCATTAAAAACTAAGGTTTTTCCAAGGAAGTTCGGTTTATAAAATAAAGTAAACGTTTAGCCATCAGCTATCAATAGTCAGCAAAAGAGTTAATAAAGTTTTTTAGCTCCAGAACAACTACTAAGAATATTGTAGCATATGTTAGGTCTACCTGTTTTTAGAAGTAAAGCAAATGCTAAAAAAGTAAAGCAATTATAAAAAGTAATACTTTTATATTTTAAGGAGGAGATATGGAAAATCAGGATATGAATTATACCGAAGATGTGGATACTCAGCCAATAATCTTTACTTCAAAACAAAAAATTCTTATTATTGGCATAGGTAATATCTTACTCCAGGATTGTGGTATTGGTGTGCATATAATTAAAGAACTACAAAAAATGAATCTGCCTGATAACATAGAATTAATAGATGGTGGTACCCATGGGTTAGATCTTATGGATTATACAAATAAAGGTGTAGATAAGGTGATTATTATAAATGCCTTAACAGGAGGAATGGTACCAGGAAGTGTATTTCGATTAAGCCCAAATGAAATTATAACTTCAACAAAACATATTTCTTTCTTCCATCAGACAGAATTAATTGAAACCTTTCACATGATAGATTTGTTTAGAAGAAAACCGGGTGAGATTGTTATTATTGGTATTGTGCCTAAGGAAACAGAATGGTCACTTACCCTTAGCTCGGAATTACAAAATAAACTTCCAGAGATTATCCGTGTTGTTTTTGATGAAATTGAAAAGAAATAAATTTTTTAAAAATTTCTCTTGACAAAATTTAAAAAATGTGGTATATATTAATTAATCATAATGGGAGGGAGTGAAAACTGATTAAAACTGGTTAATTCTATATAAGAAAAACTTGGTGCTACTCCAATAACCTTTTTTGATAGAGAAAGGATGATGTGTGTTTTTCTTCCTTGTTTGCTTTGTGAGAGAAGAAGAGATTCCCAATTTTAAAAGTGGAAATTTTTCAGATAAAAAAATCAAGGAGAAGCGGTTATGTCGAACGGACCCACCATTATGACAGTTAAGGAGGTAGCGGAGTATTTACGCCTGCATGAATCAAGCATTTATCGATTATCGATACAAGGTAAAATCCCGGCTTATAAAGTAGGTAGAGGCTGGAGATTCAAAAAAGAGAAGATTGATGAATGGCTGCATCAGTCACAGGTTAAGCAAGAAAAACCCTTTGGTGATAGTTTGTCAGATGTTCACTAAAGGGTTTTTTTGTTTATAAAATACATATTTCATGCTTTAGAAAATTTTAATTTTTGCCGATTAATAAAATAAAGAATTAGGAATATAAACAAAAAGTGAAAAGTAGAAGATATTTTTTAGTTCAAGCATCTGCTGAATTTTTGCAAACTTGATTTGTTTAAGTATATATCTTAAAAAATGGGGGTTGGTTTATGAATTCCGTAACGTAATAACGGTTTGTCTTCAAAGGGGACAAAAATATGAAAGGAGATAAATGAATACTATAAAAAACCTTCAAAAACTGGCTCCAAATGAAAAAGAAGCAATTTTAGAATTTGTAACCCTTTTAAGACAAAAAATGGGGACAATAATTAAAGAAATTGTTTTGTTTGGGTCTAAAGTAAATGGTAGTAGTCTAAAAGATTCAGACATAGATATTTTGATAGTTCTTACCAAATTATCATGGGAAATAAAGAAAACTATCTCAGAGTTGGCGGCTCAGGAAAATATGAAGTATGAGGTTCTTATTTCTACTATTAGATATCACATTAATACATGGGAAGACTCAATAATAAGGTCTTCACCATTTGGGAAAATTGTCAGAGATGAAGGGATACGATTATGACTACTGAACAAAAACTGCTTGCAAAACACAGATTAGAGAGGGCAGAAATTACACTTAATGAAGCAATAACTGAACTATCATCCGGCAATTTCAGGTTAACAGTAAACAGGGCATATTATTCAGTTTTTTATCTAATGAGGGCATTTCTTGCCACAGTAAATAAAGATTCATCAAAGCATTCGGGAGTAATTGCTCTTTTCAATCAATATTTTATATTAAAACAAAGATAGTTTCTGAGATTAGTTTTAAATCTATTCAATTTCTGATGGACCTTCGCCATGAAGGGGATTATCAAGATTTTGTTGTCATAACTGAGGAAGAAGCTGTCGGTTCAGTAGAGACAGCAAAAACAATAATTGATATGTTGAAAAAGGTGTTAATTAGATTGCTTGAAGAATAACTAAAAGAGGGAATATTATGGCTTATGTAAAAAATATGGATAGATTAATGACTTTAAATCATAAAAAATCATTTGATTATTTAACTAAAATAGAAAAGAAAGTTATAATAGCATTTGTGAGGGAATTAAGGGAAAAATTTGGAGAGGATATTCTCTCTATTCGACTATTTGGGTCAAAGGTAAGAGGTGATTTTAATAGAGATTCGGATATAGATGTTCTGTTAGTCTTTCAGATAAAATCAGAAAAAGTAAGAGATAGGGTATATGATATTTTATTTGGTCTGGACCCTTACTATGAGTTGAAGATTTCTCTAACAATTATGTCACTTTATGAATATCAAAAGAATGAAGAACTACACTCGCCCTTTATTGAAAATGTAGAAAAAGAGGGGATAAAATTGTGAATGAAGTACTCTCTGAATATAGGATACAAAATGCTAAAGAAAAATTAGCGGCGGCAAAGGTTCTCTACGAGAGTGGTCATTATAAAGATTCTATTTCTCGTTCTTATTATGCCATGTTTTCATCTGCCAGGGCGTTGCTTGCTACTAAAGGGCTTGATAGCAGTAAACATTCTGGAATTATCTCTTTATTCAACCAACATTTTGTAAAAACAGGGGTAGTAGATAAAACATCAGGGAAAAAATTAGCTATAGCTAAGGATATGCGTGAGGATGGTGATTATAAAGATTTTATGATTGTTTCAAAGGAAGAGGCAGAAATGCAGATTAAAGAGGCAGAGAAGGTTATTGAAGAAATAGAGAAGGTACTTGACGAATTGAAACGAAAAAAGAAATAAGAAATTAAAGATTTTTTTACCGCAGAGACGCTGAGAAACAAAGAAATAAAAGAATGAGAAAACCTCTGTGCCTCTGGTATGTCAGGCAAAGCGTATGTAGAACCCGATGGATGGAAGAGCCATAAGACCAAATTTGCCGTTCGGGTCTAAGCTGTTTTGAGGTATGTGG
>SBAY01000140.1 GCA_005239945.1 Nitrospira sp. | reverse complement strand
TTTATTAGACAGCTAATCGCCCATTATTCTACGAATAATGGAGGTATGTGTCAATAATATCTATATTATATAGTATGTGTCATATGGCACAACATAAAGAGTAAAATCCGGTTCAAATAGTAAAGTGTTACTCACAAATTGGACACGCACCCCCCACTCAAAATCCTCTTGACAAAATTACTAATCAATGTTAAAATAATATTGAATAAGTCTTATTGGAGGAAAAAATGATTCACGAAAGAAGTAAATCTTATTTAGAAGAACTTTATAAAATCTCGGAATTGATGAGTTCTACTTGTGAATTAGAAGATTTATTGAATTTAATTATGGATTCAAGTATCAGGGTGACTAAGGCGGACCAGGGCTCACTAATGCTTTTAGACGAAAAAAAGCAAGTGCTAACCATTAAGGTTGCTTATGGACTTCCAGAGGCTACTCAAAGGTTGGTCAGAATTAAAATAGGGGAGCCGATTGCCGGCTTAGTGGCTAAAGAGGGTAAGCCTTTGCTTCTTACCCATCAGATTCTCAGCGAAAATCCCAAATTTTCGGAGCTCAAGGAAAGGAAACAGATTAAATCTGCACTCTCTGTCCCTTTGAAGGTTAAGGATGAAGTCATAGGGGTACTTAATTTGAATCACACTACGGCTGAAGGTAGTTTTACTGAAGAAGATATAAGTCCTATGACTATATTTGCGGCCCAAGCGGCGGTCGCCATAGAAAATGCTATGCTTTTTGCTACTGCCCAGAAGCATACTGATGAACTTATTATCTTGAATAAAATCGGTAAATTGCTTACGGCTACATTTGATCAAGAGCAGGTAGTAAAATTAATGTCAAAAAGCCTTGAGGAGATGATAGAATTTGATGTCTTAGCCCTGCTTTTGCTTAATCCAGAACAAGGGGTATTAACTATAATTTCTTCAACAGCTATCTCAGAAAAATCAATAGAGGAAATTAAGTTCCATTTAATTAATATGCTTCGGGAATCTACAAATTGGAATTTTGACAAAAAACCAATAATTGTTCGGAAAGAAATTAAGACAAAGACCGAGGAGGTTACTCCCCAGACAGTTAACTCGACCTTAAGTCTTCCTCTGGTAGCTAAAGATGAAACGATTGGTGCGGTAAGTATCTTAAAATTTCAACCTGATGCCTTTACTGAGGATAATCTAAGGATGCTTTCTACTTTAGCCCCACAGGTGGCTATTGCTTTAGAGAATGCCCGGATTTATTTAGATATGCAAGAACTTTACACCAACACGGTTGAGGCATTGGCTTCAGAAATAGAAACCAGAAATCCCTATACACGGGGACATTCTGAGCGGGTAACTCATTACTCGGCTGAAATAGCTAAAAGACTTGGGTTTAACCGGCGAGAAATAGAGACAATAAAATATGCAGGACTCCTCCATGACTTAGGTAAGATTGGTATAAGTGATGATGTTTTACTTAAACCGGGGAAATTAACGGATGAAGAATATGAGCAAATGAAACACCATCCCATCAAAAGCGAATCTATCTTACGGATAATCGCCTTCTTACGAGAGATATTACCCATTGTCCGCCATCATCACGAACATTATAACGGCAAAGGCTATCCTGATGGATTAAAAGGAGAACAAATACCGTTAGGTGCCCGGATTATCGCTGTAGCCGATGCCTTTGATGCCATTACCTCCGATAGGCCTTATCGCCAGGCAAAATCCCCACAAAAGGCTGTAAAAATAATAAAAGAATGCTCCTCGACACAGTTTGACCCCCAGGTAGTTGAGACCTTCTTAGAAATAATCGCCAAAGAAGAGAAAAACCAAGAATAGGGGTAACACTTTAACCATATGGAGTCCAACAGTCCAACATTGGGGGTAGATAATCCCAATACTCCTCTAACGAATGAAGAACACTTATTAATCGTAACTATTTACCAAAATGAAGTGCAAGGTAATCGGTTATCAGGTAATCAGTAATCGGTGGAATGCGCACCTTTCCATCACCTAATACCTGATTACCGATTACCTGATTCCACTTCAGAGGGGGTTTTAAAAAATTTCTACAATCCTCTCACTTGCCTTACCATCACCAAAAACCTCTCTTTGCTTACTATCCGGATTAAACCCTGAAACTGCCTGATGAATCAGGTCTTTATTTGTGCCAACTAAGATATTCCAACCATCTTCCACCGTCTCTACCCACTCGGTCTTTTCTCTTAGAGTAATACAGGGTACTTTAAAGAAATACGCCTCCTTCTGGACGCCACCAGAGTCAGTTAGTATCTTCTTTGCCTGATATTCTAACATAAGAAAGTCAAAATAACCGACAGGGGTGGTAATTTTCAGGTGAGGATTACCTTTTAATTTATCTAAAAGTCCGTAATCTGCCAACGCCTTTTTGGTTCGTGGATGCACAGGGAAAACAATTTTTTCCTCAAGCCCCAGGATAGCCTCAACAATTGAGGAAAGATTTTGAGGAATATCGGTATTACTTGCCCGATGAAGGGTCAGTAGCAAATACCCTTTCTCTTCCAATCCTAATTGAGCCAGGATTTGGGACTTTTCTTTGGCTATTTCCATTCCCTTGAGTGCGGCATCATACATTACATCACCGGTTAAGTAGACGCCATTTTCGATACCTTCTTTTTTTAAATTAGCAACTGCGGTTTGGGTTGGGGCAAAGCAAAAGGAAGACAAATGGTCGCTGACGACACGATTTATCTCCTCAGGCATAGTTCTATCAAAAGAGCGTAATCCTGCTTCAACATGTCCAACCGGAATATTCAATTTAGACGGTGCCAATGCCCCGGCCAAGGTAGAATTCGTATCGCCATAAACTAGAACAACATCCGGTTTTTCTTTAACCAATACCTCCTCTATTTTTATCAGCATTTTTCCTGTTTGATAGGCATGGCTACCCGACCCTACCCCAAGATGATAATCTGGGGCAGGAATTCCCAATTCATCGAAAAATACCTTTGACATTTCATAGTCGTAATGTTGTCCGGTATGAATCAAAACCTCTTTGTATTGGCCTTTTAGTTTTTGAGACAATGGGGCAAGTTTGATAAACTGTGGTCTGGCACCAACAATCGTAATAATTTTCATTCCAATTTCCTTAATTCTCCTTTAATAAAAGGGTTAGGGAGTTGTCTTCCCCTTTTTTTTCAGTATATTTATCTCCACACCGGGCACATTGGGTAGTTTCTTCAATAAAATGCAATTTCTCACCGCACTGACACATCCAACCTACCTGTTTGGCGGGATTGCCAATGACTAAGGCGTGTGGTGGGATATCCTTAGTTACCACCGCTCCTGCACCAATGAAGGCATAACTACCAATCGTTACCCCGCAAACAATCGTGGTATTGGCACCAATCGTTGCCCCTTTTTTGACTAAGGTTTGACGATATTCGTTCTTGCGTGAGATATGACTTCGTGGGGTGAAAACATTGGTAAATACCATCGAAGGGCCACAAAAGACATCGTCTTCCAGAATTACCCCGGTATAAACCGAGACATTGTTTTGAATCTTTACCCCATTACCAATGACTACATCCGGGCCGACAACTACATTTTGTCCTAAGTTACAATTTTTGCCTATTGTTGCCCCAGCCATGATATGGGAATAATGCCAGATTTTAGTGCCTTCGCCAATCTCACAAGGGGTGTCAATTATTGCCGTAGAATGGGCAAAATATTTTTGGGCCTGGACCTCTTCAATACTTACCGGAATACCGCCCTGTTCTAATGATGATTGAGAGGCGGATAACACCTGCAAAACCCTGACCCCATTATTTCCATTTGTCCGCGGAGTCTGTCTTGATGAAACACAATGCAAGAAATGTAGGCATTCTTCCCTGAGAGGTTCCTTTATTTCAAAGTCCACCTTTTCTGCATCCTCTTTCCTTGGCACCGGCACACGGTCGATCCAATCAATTTTATGGGGATAAAGCAGTAGTTTGTCTTCCTTTGCCACATCATCAAATACCGCCATTTTTTTATCCCCTACGACAATAAGTTTTTGTTCTTTATAAGGATGGAGCCAGGAGACAAAAATGTGTACCTTTACCCCACTTTTAAAGCTTAAATTAGTTACCGTAATATCCGCAATCTGCGAATGCAGGTAATTTCCTCCATGGGCAGAGACCTTTTGGGGTCTTTCATTTAACAGGAGTAAGATAATCGAGATATCGTGTGGTGCAAAACTCCATAAGATATTTTCCTCCCGCCGTATCTTACCAAGATTCAAACGGCTGGAATAGATATAATTAATCTTGCCTAACTCACCTTTATCCACTAGTTCCTTTAGTTTTAGAATTGCTGGATGATATTCTAATAAATGCCCCACCATCAATATCCTTTTATTTTCTTGTGCCAGGGTGGTTAATTCTACCCCTTCCTTCACCGTTAGCGCCAATGGTTTTTCACAGAAAACATCCTTGCCGGCCAGTAATGCCTCCAGCGCCAATTGGTAATGTCCCTCTGCCGGTGTAGAGATAACCACGGCATTAATTTCCTTATTTTTTAACACCTCGGTAAATGACATTACCTTATTAACCTGTGGGTAATCCATAGCCTTTAATCTACCTTCATCCGTATCGCAGATAGTATGAAGTGCCCCTAATTCCGCAAAATTCCTGACTAAGTTTTTCCCCCAGTATCCCGTGCCAATTACAGCTATATTAACCATTTATTAACACCTCCTGCTTATTATCTTCAATTCCAACATTAGACCATAGACTAAAGTTTTAAGACTTATGTCGTAAGCGGTTAGCCGGAAGCTTAATCTTCCAGTTTTTGGATGAAACAGGTGTTCATCCATTATCTTTTTCTCCATCTGAAAGCTTCCGGCTGAACGCTGAAGGTTTACTCTAAATCTGATGTCTAAAGTCTGAAGTCTAATGTCTGAATTAAAGAGACACTACGATTTTTGCCTTATTTTTTAATTCTGAAAGCCAATTAAGGTAGCCTTGTTTTAATTCCTTGCCGATGAATTTTTCCTCTAAATTTCGCTTTATTTCAAAATCCAATCCTTCACCAATAACAAGATAAGTCCAACCGTATAACTCGTTGATAAGTGCCTGTTTAATTTCGTTTATTTCCTCTGGCGTAGGTTCTTTTTTAGCTATAAATCTGATGAGATGGTAGCCGAATTTAGTCTTGACCACACTACTTAATTCTCCTTCTTTATTCATGGCAAAAGCCGCTTCCTCAAATTCCGTCACCATTTGCCCTCGTCCAAAAAAACCTAAATCACCACCCATCTGCTTACTTGGACATAGAGAATATGTAGCGGCTAATTGACTGAAATTTGCACCTGAGAGTGCCTGCTGAAGAATATCTACTGCCTCTTTCTCGGTGTTAACCAAGATATGTTGGGCATGAACCTTTATCCCATAATCTTTACAGAAATTATCCAGACTTTCCTGACTGAGTTGGATTCTACTTTTTACCGCCCAATCAGTTATTTTCACCTGCATCAGTTTCTCGTTGACCTTTTTTAGAAATCCTGCTTCATCTATCCCCGCCATTTTTAAGGCTGAATTAAACTCTTCTTCGCTTTTGAATCTTGACCTGATTAAGTTAATAATCTGCTCATTCTCACCCGGAGCCAGAGTGACATTTTTGGCTATTGCCTCCTGCAAAACCAATTCTTCCTCGATGAGTTGATTAAGCACCTTTTCCCGTATTTTCAACTCGACCGTTTTAGACCCTGCAATTTCATCCTGGTAAGGTTTTAATGCCTGAATCAATTTGGCCTCAAGTATGGGTATATCATTGACTAAAGCCACAATTTTATTTTGTTCTTGTGCATACATCGGTCTAACAAAAACACTTACTACAAATAACACTACTGAAATCGTTTTTTGTCGAGTAGACATCTTTTCGACCTCCTCCTTATTGTATCTTGCCACTGCACTGCCTTAGACCCCGTCGGGTTCTCATAACCTCGCTGATGGCTATTTATTTGCTCCTTGCCGCAGGATAATCATTTCCCTACGCAGACATCTGGTGGATTTAGTCACGAACCCCACCTTAGTCTAATTTCTCCTAACGGTTATGAGAATACTGTCTGCTGCCAAATGAAGGACATCGACCTCCGACACGATGATTATTTCGGGGCTCAATACATTAAAATCATTTCCACTGGCAACCATCTTAGTAAAGTAAATTTTATCCATATTAATTATATCATTAATCTCAAAAAAATTCAAGTGAAATTTACCAGTTCTGAAGAGTAAATTTTCAGGGTTCTTCTTTTTAAGGTAGGATTCGGGGACAAGATGGTATGTTAATTTAAAAAGGGTAGGCTTCGCCTGTGTC
>SBAY01000265.1 GCA_005239945.1 Nitrospira sp. | reverse complement strand
GCCATGGAAAAAGAGGTGCGGTTTGCTATTCGTGAAGGTGGACATACCGTTGGGGCTGGTGTGGTGACAGAGGTAATTGCGTAGGGAGATTTTATAGGTCCTATAGGTTTTATAGTCCTATAAATTATGGGAGTAGTGTTAAAATGGCACAAAAGATTAGAATCAAGTTAAAGGCGTATGACCATAGACTTTTAGATGTGTCTGCCAAAGAAATTACATCTACGGCTAAAAGAACCGGAGTAAAGGTAGCCGGACCAATACCATTACCAACAATGATAAATAGATGGACTGTTCTGCGTTCTCCCCATGTAGATAAAAAGTCCAGGGAACAATTCGAGATGCGGATTCACAAAAGGGTATTGGATATCCTGGAACCAACGGCAGATACTGTGCCGGCTCTAATGAAGATAGATTTACCGGCCGGGGTAGATGTAGAAATTAAGCTATAGGGTCAATTAACAACTAACTTTTGCACGAAAATGTAGATATCTGCAAATATTGGGGAGTTTAGATTGCGATTTTTTGTGAGAGTCTACTCCCTAAAAACCCTTGTATTATGAGCACTTTTTCTTAATATAACTAATTTCGTGCAAAAGTTAGTTAACAATTATCAAATATTAATTAACAATTGAAATTGATAATTTGGCAGGAGGATGAAATGTCCATAGGACTTATAGGTAGAAAAATAGAGATGTCTCAGGTGTTCGATGATAAAGGTGAATTAATTCCGGTGACAATTGTTGAGGCAGGGCCTTGTGTCGTGGTGGCCAAAAAGACACAGGAAAAAGATGGATATAATAGTCTCCAATTAGGATTTAAGGATGTAGCCCAAGCTAAGATGAATAAACCTATATCCGGACATTTTAAAAAGGCAGATGTCAAAGGCAAACGGTATTTACGAGAATTCCGGATTTTGGATATTGATAATTACCAGGTGACTCAAGAACTTAAGGCGGATGTTTTTAAAGAGGGTGATTATATAGAT
Source organism: Nitrospira sp. (assembly GCA_005239945.1). Classification (GTDB taxonomy): domain Bacteria; phylum UBA9089; class CG2-30-40-21; order CG2-30-40-21; family SBAY01; genus SBAY01. The sequence goes on along the minus strand of SBAY01000265.1, from coordinate 12,733 downwards.
GTTCGCGGAATATCGAAGGGTAAAGGATTTGCCGGTGTGGTGAAGCGGTATCATTGGAAGGGTGGTGGAGGTTCACATGGCTCGATGTTTCATCGGGCACCAGGTTCTTTAGGCCAAAGTTCTGAACCATCCAGGGTTCATAAAGGCCATGGACTCCCAGGACGAATGGGAGGAGAGCAGGTTACCACTCAAAATCTAAAGGTGGTTAAAGTAGATACATTACAAAATAGATTGTTGATTGAGGGTGCTGTCCCGGGTAGAAAGGGCGGACTCCTGATTATCAAAAAGGCAGTTAAGAAAGGTAAGTAGGTATTAAGGCTGAGGGCATTTAGAATAATTTTGGATTTTCGATTGGGATTAAAGAAATCCAAAATCGAAAACCGAAAATCCAAAATTTCATAAGGAAAATAAATATGTTTCAGGTTAATTTATATAGTAAAGAGGGAAAGGTTTTAAATCAAATCCAACTGCCGGAATCTATATTCAGTCAGAAGGTGTCGGAACCTGCTGTTTATGATTCTGTTAAGGCATATTTGGCTAACCAACGACATGGAACGGCCTGTACCAAAACCCGTGGTGAAGTAAGTGGTGGCGGTAAAAAACCATGGAAGCAAAAAGGGACAGGAAGGGCAAGGGTAAGTAGTACCCGAAATCCTATCTGGAAAGGAGGAGGGGTAGTTTTTGGGCCTAAACCACATAGCTTTAAGATTAAATTATCCAAAAAGGTTAATCAAAGGGCTTTAATCAGTGCCTTGATAGATAAAGCGATGAATGATAAAATAGTCATTATCGATTCGCTCACATTAGATAAGCCAAAGACTTCTGTTATGGCAAAGATATTAAAAAATCTAAACCTGCAAAACCCATTAATTGTTTTAGATGAACCGGATACGAATTTATATTTATCAATCAGGAATATGGAAGGTGCGGATGTGATTTTAGCCTCGAATTTGAATCCATATAAGGTCTTATGGCATGAAAAGTTATTATTTACAAAAGCGGCATTAGATAAATTGGAGGCCAGGCTATAATCGTTTAGGTAGATAGACTGAAGACATTTAGGTTGAAGGTAGGAAAGAATTATAACCTAACAGCCTTTAGCCTAAACAACCTGTATTAATTATGAGGAGCAGAGTTTGAAATGGACAGTTTTTATCAGATTATTAGAAGACCACTTATTACTGAAAAAGGAAATATATTAAGAGAAGAGAATAAATATATCTTTGAAGTAGATATGCGAGCGAATAAAATCGAGATTAAAAAGGCTGTTGAGAAGATATATAATGTCAAGGTGGTTAAGGTACATACATTGATTCAGCATGGTAAACCGAGAAGGGTTCGCTATGCCATAGGTAAAAGGCCTGATTTTAAAAAGGCAATCGTAACCTTAAAAGAGGGAGAACTTATTTCTGCATTTGAAGCATAGGAAAAAGTTTGACCTGTCAAACAGGTTGGACTGGTCAGACAGAGGTATATTATGCCAGTTAAACAATATAAACCGATTTCTCCTGCCAGGCGGGGGATGAGTGGATTAACATTTGAGGAAATTACTAAGCGAGGGGCAGAACGAACTTTAAGACAGACCCTTCCAGGCACAGGTGGTCGGAATAATTACGGACGAACGACCGTTAGATTTCGTGGTGGAGGACATAAACGCCTCTATAGGCTGATAGATTTCAAACGGGATAAATGGGATGTGGAGGCTAAAGTAGCCTCTATTGAATATGACCCGAATCGGTCGGCTAATATTGCCTTGATTCATTATAAAGATGGTGAGAAAAGATATATTCTGGCACCAATGGGATTAAAAGTGGGCGATACTGTTAGTGCAGGAGAAGAAGTTGACATAAAGGCAGGTAATGCCTTACCTCTGCGGGCAATACCTGTGGGGACTAATATCCATAATATCGAATTGAAAAAAGGGAAAGGTGGACAAATTGTTCGCACCGCCGGAGGTGTCGCTCAATTAGCCGCTAAAGAGACTAATTATGCCCATATTAAACTTCCCTCAGGTGAAGTTAGATTGGTTCATATAGATTGCATGGCCACAGTAGGTCAGGTAGGAAATATAGATCATGGAAATATTAATCTTGGCAAGGCAGGCCGGTCACGATGGCTGGGGCGAAGACCGCATAATCGTGGAGTAAGCATGAATCCAGTTGACCATCCCTTAGGTGGTGGCGAAGGAAAATCCTCTGGAGGAAGGCATCCCTGCAGTCCCTGGGGGCAACCAGCTAAAGGTTATCGAACACGAAGGAATAAACAAACAAGTAAATTTATCGTTAAGAAAAGATATGCTTAAAAATATGAAATTTTCGATTTTGGATTTTCGATTTTCGATTGAAGAAATCCAAAATCGAAAATCCAAAATCGAAAATCCAAAAAGGGGAGATATATATGTCACGCTCGACCAAAAAAGGACCTTATGTTGAGACTAAATTGTTGAAGAAGATTCAAAGTATGGAGTCATCGGGAGAGAAAAAGGTAATTAAGACCTGGGCAAGACGCTCGACTATTCCTCCTGAGTTCGTTGGCTATACCTTAGCCGTGCATAACGGTAAAAAATTTATACCGGTCTACATTACAGAAAATATGGTTGGGCATAAATTAGGTGAGTTTGCCCTAACTCGGACATTCAAGGGACATGGACATAAAACTGAACGCACCGCCACAGTAAAACAAACGGCAAAGACATAATTCGAATGGTAAGTGGTAACTGGTGATAGGTAATCAGGTTATCGGTAAATATCTGTTAGTTACCTGATTACCGATTACCATTTACCAGAGGTGAATAAATTATGGAAGCAAAAGCTAAAGCTAAATATATTCGTATTTCGACAAGAAAAGCCGCTCAGGCAGCGGCTCTTATACGGGGTAAATCTGTCAAAGAAGCGGCTAATTTACTAAAATTTACACCTAAAAAGTCTTGTCGCATACTTCACAAGGTGTTGAATTCAGCCGTAGCCAATGCTCAGCAAAAAAGATTTAACATCGAACCAGGCAATTTATATGTAAAAAATGCTTTTGCCGATCAGGGGCCTACATTAAAAAGGATTCAGCCACGAGCCATGGGAAGGGCTTATCAGATTCGTCGAAGAAGTAGTCATATTACCGTGGTAGTGGAAGAGTATTAAAAATAGGACTTATAGGACATATAAGTCCAATTATAAGGAGGTAATGTAAAATGATGGATTTATGGGTTTATGTGGTTTTAATGGGGTTAGTTACATTGCTGACGATATATGAGACGATAGGTTATTACAAGGAATATGCCCGGGGTAAAGAGAAAAAAGAGATGGTGAGATTTATTCTTAAGGTATTGGTACTGATTGCGCTAGTATTTTTATTGATTCAAATGATAAACCTGGCACTTGTTTTGCCTGCTGGGATTGCTGAATCGTAAAAATTATTTCTGGAAAAAGGAGCATAAATTTGGGACAGAAAGTTCATCCGATAGGTTTTAGGTTAGGGTATATTTATGATTGGGAATCACGCTGGTTTGCTAAGAAATCCTATACACATGATTTAATCGAAGACCTGAAGATTCGTAAGTTTATCAAGGCAAGGTTAAAAAGGACAGGTGTCTCGAAAATCATTGTCGAGCGATTTGGGCAGAAAATGAGAATTACTATTTATACTGCCAGGCCCGGAATGGTCATTGGTCGTGGAGGACAGGATGTAGAGAAATTGCGTAATGCAATCCAGAAAATGACTAAATTCCAAATCCAGATTGATATTAATGAGATAAAGGAACCAGAGTTAGATGCCCAATTAGTGGCCGAGAATATAGCTGCTCAGTTAGAGCGAAGGATTGCCTTTAGAAGGGCAATGAAACAGGCAGTCATAACGGCATTGCGTCACGGGGCAAAAGGAATTAAGGTTTCCTGTGGAGGTAGACTCGGTGGTGCTGAAATTGCCCGAACCGAATGGTATCGTGAGGGACGGGTTCCCCTTCAAACGCTAAGGGCTGAAATCGATTATGGGATGACAGAAGCCTCTACTACTTACGGACGAATTGGAGTAAAGGTCTGGATATTCAAAGGAGAAATCCTTTCGGAAGAGGAAAGAGAAAAGGCAAGATTAATGGGTTTAGGCACACAAATAATGGAGGAAGAAAAAAATGTTAATGCCTAAAAGGGTAAAATATAGAAAGACTCACCGTGGAAGACGCAAAGGAATATCTACCACAGGTTGTCATATTAGTTTTGGAGAATATGGTTTGCAGGCATTAGAGCCGGGTTGGATAACCAATAGACAGATTGAAGCTGGTAGAATTGCTATCACCAGACATGTTAAACGAGGTGGTAAGATGTGGATTAGAATCTTCCCGGATAAACCGGTAACCAAAAAACCTGCCGAAACAAGAATGGGTAAAGGTAAAGGCACTCCTGAGTTTTGGGTAGCTGTGGTTAAACCAGGGAGAATCCTTTATGAAATAGCCGGGGTAACAAAGAAATTAGCTCATGAGGCTATGCGATTGACAGCCCATAAACTACCTATAAAAACAAAATTCGTTTCAAGGGAGATGGAATGGAACAAGTAAAAGATTTAAGAGATCTAAAAGAATTGGATATAGAGGAATTGAAGAAAAAAAGAGAGGAATTTTTGAGTGAATTGCTGACTATACGCACTCGATTTGCTCTGAAACATTTAGATAAGCCAATGAAAATCAGTAAATTGAAACGCTCAGTGGCCAGGATTAATACACTTTTAAAAGAATATGAATTAGGCATAAGGGAGATACCTGCATGAAAGAACAAACAAGTGGAAAGCATGTTAAAATTGGTAAGGTGATTAGTAATAAAATGGATAAGACGGTAGTCGTTTCGACAACTACTATTACCCAACATCCGCGATTTAAAAAGATTATAAAAAAAATAACTAAGTTTTATGCCCATGATGAGAAAAATGCCTGTCAGATAAATGACCAGGTAAAAATTATGGAAACAAGACCTTTATCAAAACTTAAACGCTGGCGAGTAGTAGAGGTTATAAAATAATTTTCGATTTTGGATTTTCGATTTTCGATTAAAAAAATCCAAAATCGAAAATTTATAAGGAGACATAATCATGATTCAGGTACAAACCCGTTTAGAGGTTGCAGATAATTCAGGTGCTAGAGAAATAATGTGCCTTAGAATCTTAGGTGGCTCGCATATTAGATATGGCTACCTGGGGGATATAATTATTGCCTCAGTTAAAGAGGCTATTCCTACATCATCTATAAAAAAGGGGGATGTAGTCAAAGCTGTCATTGTTAGAACAAAAAAAGAGACGAAGAGAAAAGATGGTTCTTATCTTAGATTCGATGATAACGCCGCCGTGATTATTGATGAACAAAAAAATCCACGCGCCACTCGAATCTTTGGACCCGTCGGCAGAGAACTAAGGGCGAAACAATTTACTAAAATAATTACCCTCGCTCCAGAGGTAGTGTAAGGAGGAGTTAAAAGTTAAAAATTAAAAATTAAAAGTTAAAAATTAATTCTTAAATCCTTAATTTTTAACTTTTAATTTTTAATTTTTAACTCCTCAAGGATGGTGGGAAAATTGAGCAAGAAAATTCATATTAAAAAAGGGGATATGGTCGCAGTTCTTAGGGGTAAAGACGTAGGTAAGCAAGGGAAGGTCTTGCATGTATTTCCTGACAAAAACAAGGCAATTGTAGAAGGAATTAATTTTATTAAGCGTCATACACGAGGAAATCCTCAAAAAGCTCAACAAGGTGGGGTAATAACCCGTGAAGCGATGATACAGGCTTCGAATTTAATGTTCATTTGCCCTAATTGTAATCAACCCTCAAGATTAGGAAGACTAATCTTAGACGACGGTTCAAAGGTTAGAACATGTAAAAGTTGTGCTGAAATTGTGGAGAAGAAATAAGCATGATTAGATTAAAAGATAAATACAAAAAAGAAGTAGTTCCACATCTGAAGAAAAAATTTGGCTATAAAAATGATTTAGCTGTTCCTAAATTAGAAAAAATAGTTATCAATATGGGTGTTGGGGATGGCAATGCCAATCCCAAGGCATTAGATTCAGCCATTGACTCTTTAACGGTAATATCAGGACAACATCCGGTTAAAACAAGGGCTAAACGCTCAATCGCCAATTTTAAATTAAGAGAAGGAATGGAAATTGGGGTGATGGTTACTTTAAGAAAAGACCGAATGTATGAGTTTTTTGATAGATTGGTTAATGTGGCTTTACCCAGGGTAAGAGATTTTCGTGGGACATCAAATTCGTTTGATGGTAGAGGAAATTATACCCTTGGCGTAAAAGAACAGATTATTTTTCCGCAGGTAAATTATGATAAGATAGATAGAATTCGGGGAATGAATATTTGTATAGTAACTACAGCTAAGACTGATGAAGAGGCTAAAGAGCTGTTATCCGCTCTTGGAATGCCGTTTAGAAAGTGAGGAAAGAAAACTTATGGCTCGAAAGGCATTGCTTGAAAGATGTTTGAGAACTCCTAAATTTAAAGTAAGAGTTCATAATAGATGTCAATTATGTGGTAGACCAAGAGGATATTTGCGTAAATTTGGTATGTGCCGAATTTGCCTGCGAACATTAGTTCGTGAAGGTAAAATCCCAGGAGTTATTAAAGCCAGCTGGTAAAGCAAGGAGTTAAAAGTTAAAAGTTAAAAGTTAAAAATTAAAAATTAAAGAACGAGACAATAATTCTTAATTTTAATTCATAATTTTTAACTTTTAATTCTTAACAAGGAGTAGAAAAAATGAGTATGACAGACCCTGTTGCTGATATGTTAACCAGGATTCGTAATGCCAATAAGGCAGGACATGAAAAGGTTGATATTCCTGCATCCAGATTAAAGACAGACATAGCCAATATCCTTAAAAAGGAAAAATTCATTAAAAACTATAAATTTATTGAAGACCATAAACAAGGCATTCTTAGAATTTATTTGAAATATGGACCTAAGAACGAACGGATTTTAACTAACTTGAAAAGGGTTAGCAAACCAGGACTACGGGTTTATGTTGATAGCGATAATATTCCCAGGGTAGTTGGTGGGTTAGGTATAGCTGTTATCTCCACATCTAAAGGTGTGATGACAGATGCTGCTTGCCGAAAACTTGGAGTTGGTGGAGAGGTAATCTGTTATGTCTGGTAAGAGATTTAAGGAATAGGTCTTAGATGACCTATAAGTCTTATAAAACCTATAACATCTTTAAAAGGAGCAATAAAGTGTCTCGAATAGGCAATGCACCGGTAAATATTCCCAATAGTGTCAAAATTAATATAGATAATGGAACTGTAACTACCAAAGGGCCATTAGGAACTTTATCCTGGCTCTTTCCGCAGAGTATAAGTGTAGAGATTAAAGACTCTCAGGTTATAGTTAAACGCTCTTCGGACAATCCAAAAGAAAGAGCACTTCATGGACTGACGCGAAGTTTAATCAAAAATATGGTTGAGGGCGTCAATACAGGTTTTGAGAAGACATTGTTAATCGAAGGGGTAGGCTATAAGGCCGAAATAGTCGGTAAGAATGTAAAATTACAAATAGGATATTCTCATCCGGTAATTGTTTCCCCTCCAGAGGGAATTACCTTTGAAGTTCCCGAGCCAACCAAAATAAAGGTTAAAGGGGTAAATAAACAGGTAGTTGGGGAAATAGCGGCAGAGATTCGAAGAATTAGAACCGCGGATGTTTATAAAAGAAAAGGTATCCGCTATATTGATGAGTATATCAAAACAAAGGTAGGAAAGACAGGGGTCTAAAGAATTCCTCCCTTAATAAAGAGTGTTAAGGGGTTGTTATTTCTCCCTTAATAAAGGGTAAGGGGTTAAATTCCCCCTTAATAAAGGGGGGTAGGGGGATGTTACTTTAAATGAATATAAAGGATAAAAAGGCTTTAAGATTAAAAAGAAAACATCGAGTTAGGCGAAAGATATTTGGGACACAAGAGCGACCACGATTGAGTGTTCATCGTAGCCTTAAACACATGTATGCCCAAATCATAAATGATGAAGAGAGAAAAACCTTAGCCTTTGTCAGCTCTATTAAATCCGGCTTTATCGAAGATTCGATGAAAAAAAACGATGTAGCCAGGAGAATAGGTGCTTTGATTGCGGCACAAGCCAAAGATATTGGTATCAAAAAGGTTGTTTTTGACCGGGGAGGATGCCTTTATCACGGTCGAATAAAAACATTAGCTGAATCTGCCCGCGAGGCAGGATTGGAGTTTTAAAAAGATGAAAGAACGAACTAATCAAGAGGAATCAGGTTTAAAAGAAAAGGTTATTGCCGTTAATAGGGTAGCCAAGGTAGTTAAGGGAGGAAAAAGGTTTGGATTTACGGCTTTAGTTGTTGTTGGTGATGGACAGGGACAGGTAGGTATAGGTTATGGTAAGGCAAAAGAGGTTACCCTGGCTGTGGTTAAAGGGGTAAATGCCGCTAAGAAAAAATTGATTAGTGTTCCTATGAAAGGCACAACGATACCTTATCCCTTGATAGGGCAGAAAGGCTCCGGCTATGTAATTTTTAAACCTGCGGCTCCAGGAACTGGCGTGATTGCCGGTGGGCCGGTGAGGGCTATTATGGAGGCAGTAGGTATCCAGGATGTCCTGACAAAATCATTAGGTAATAATAATCCACATTCAGTGGTTAATGCAACTATGGAGGCATTTAATCAAATAAAACTGTTAAGCTCAAGATTAGAACTTCGGGAGACTATTTCGTAAGTAAAAAGTGGATTTAATCCACAGATTTTACAGATTAAAAAAATAAAAAATCTGTGTAATCTGTGAAATCTGTGGATAGATTTTCAGAGGGAAAAGATGGAAAAGAAATTAAAAGTAACTTTAATCAAAAGTAGATTTGGGCGAGTTCCAAAACACCGTAGAACTTTGTCTGCCCTGGGATTACGGAAGATAAATCAAGTCGTCGTAAAACCTGACAATCCTCAAATAAGAGGTATGATCCAACAGGTTGATTATTTAGTTAAGGTGGTTGAGTAATTAAAAATTATGAATTAAAAATTAAAAATTGAGGAAGGAGAAAACAATTTATAATTTTTAATTATACAAGGTGGAAGGGATATGAAATTAAATCAATTAAAGGTTCCTGATGGTGCCCATAAAAAATCTAAAAGAATAGGACGTGGAGATGGCTCAGGACATGGTGGCACGGCAACAAAAGGAACTAAGGGACAATTAGCTCGTAAAGGCGGTAAAGGACCTGGTTTTGAAGGAGGACAAATGCCTTTGCAAAGACGAGTTCCAAAACGAGGATTTACTAACCCAAAAAGAAAAGAGTGGACAACCATTAATCTGGAGACAATTACTTCTTTTGGTTTTGCACCCGGCTCCAAAATTACCCCGGCTATTTTACTGCAGGCAGGATTAATCAAAAAGATTAAAAATGGCATAAAGATATTGGGTGATGGTGAAATAAACATACCGTTAATCGTCAAGGTGGATGCAGTAAGTATCGGGGCGAAGAAAAAAATAGAGGCGGCCGGCGGTAAGGTTGAACCAAGTGAATAAAGGAATAGGACTTCTAAGTCCTATAAGTCTTAATAAGTCCTATTCTTTTATGAGGAGTATAGTTTTATGAAAGGACTTGAGGGTATTCTAAACCCTTTTAAGGTTTATGAATTACGGAAAAGGATATTATTTACATTAGGCTTATTAGCCGTTTATAGATTAGGGGTAGCTGTTCCTACGCCGGGTGTTGATGGGGTGGCTTTAAGTGCCTTTTTTCAACAGGCAAAAGGAACAATAGTCGGTTTATTAGACCTGTTTTCCGGCGGGGCATTCGAACGGTTTTCTATCTTTACCCTGGGGATTATGCCCTACATCAGTGCCTCGATTATTATGTCTTTATTACAACCGGTTGTTCCTTACTTAGAAAGATTGGCAAAAGAAGGTGATGTCGGCAAGAAAAAAATTACTCAATATACAAGATATTTAACCTTAGTTATAGGTATTATTCAAGCTACAGGAACCAGTATCTGGATTCAAAGTATGCAGACCGATGATGGACGAGGTTTTGTTTTAAATCCTGGGCTGGGCTTTCATTTGATGACTGTGGTGACCTTAACTACAGGAACGGCCTTTGTGATGTGGCTGGGAGAACAGATTACTGACCGGGGCATAGGCAACGGAAGTTCATTAATCATTATGGTCAGCATTATTTCAAGAATACCACAGGCTATCATCCAGAGCCTACAAAGATTATTCGTTGGTGAAATGAATATCTTCGTTATTCTTTTTATGTTAACTATCGGGGTTTTGGTTACGGCAGGTGTGGTGATTATGATTCAGGGACATCGCAAAATCTCGGTTCAATATGCCAAACGAATTGTTGGTCGTAAGGTCTATGGTGGACAGAGTACACACTTACCTCTTCAAGTAAATATGGCCGGTGTTATTCCAATTATCTTTGCCTCATCCCTGCTGGCACTTCCGGCTACTTTTGTTACCTTTCTGGGTGGCAAGGATATTGATTTTTTAACCTTTTTGTATAGACAATTAAAGCCGGGTGGGGTAATTTATCAAATATTAATGGCCTCTGGCATTATCTTTTTTACCTATTTTTATATTGCGGTAATATTCAATCCGATAGATGTGGCGGATAATATGCGTAAACAGGGTGGATTTATACCAGGTATTCGTCCTGGTAAGTCAACGGCTGAGTATATCGAACGTATCTTAAAAAGAATTACTTTTGTCGGGGCGATATTTTTGGCCCTGATTGATTTTTTCCCATCCATGATTATTCAGTCAATGCATCTCCCTTTTTATTTTGGTGGGACATCGATACTTATTGTGGTTGGTGTAGCCCTGGATACTGTCCGACAGATTGAATCCCATTTGTTGATGAGACATTATGAAGGATTTGTCAAAAAAGGGAAGATTAGAGGAAGGTTTTAAAATGCGATTAATATTTTTAGGCCCACCAGGGGCAGGAAAAGGAACACAATCAGACTTAATCTCTAAAAATTTTAATATCCCCCAGATTGCTACAGGGGATATCTTACGCCAGGCGGTTAAAAATCAAACAGAATTAGGTGTTTTAGCCAAAAAATATATGGATGAAGGGAAATTAGTCCCTGATGATCTCGTCATAAATTTGATAAAAGGACGATTAGTAGGGGATGATTGTCAAAAAGGGTTTATTTTAGATGGATTTCCAAGAACCGTTGCCCAGGCAGAGGCATTGACTCTTACCTTGAAAGAAATGGGGTTGTCTTTGGATGCAGTGGTAAATCTTTCACTCAAGGATGAGTTATTGATTAAACGGCTTTGCGGCAGACGGGTTTGTAGAGCCTGCGGATATAATTACCATATCTATTATCAACCTCCAACGAATGAATCTGTGTGTGATAAATGTGGAGGAGAGGTTTATCAACGAGATGATGATAAAGAAGAGGTCATAAATCGGCGATTAACAGTCTATAAAGAACAGACTTATCCCTTGATTGATTATTATCGCCAGATTGGTCTACTCAAAGATGTAAATGTTAATCAGTTGCTCAAAGATGATAATACAGATACAGATGTGGAAGTGGTTTTGGCTAAGGTAATTGATGTCTTAGAAGGATGTTGAATTATAAATTATGAAGTAAGGATTAATTCATAATTAACCAGATGATTATATTGAAGTCTAAACAAGAGATAGAGAAGATAAGGAATGCGGGTAAGATAGTCAAAGAGGTTGGACACCATCTTGAACAGATATCTAAACCGGGAATAACAACAAAGTATTTAGAAGAAATAGCACATGAAATGATTATTAAGCGGAAGGCAAAACCAGCCTTCTTAGGATACCATGGATTTCCAGGGAGTATTTGTACCTCAATCAATTTTGAGGTAGTGCATGGTATTCCTTCTGCCCAGCGAATACTAAAAGAAGGGGATATCCTCAAGGTTGATATAGGTGTTTTTTTAGATGGTTATTGTGCAGATGCCGCCGTGACTATACCCATTGGACAAATAAGTGTTCCAGTAGAAAAGTTAGTCGCCGTAACAAAGGAGGCTCTGGAGATAGGTATTGCCAAGGCAAAACCTCCAAATAGATTATTCGATATTTCCCAAGCAATACAATTTCATGCTCAATGTTATGGATATTCGGTCGTGCGTGATTATGCCGGGCATGGAATCGGACGCGAGATGCACGAGGCACCACAAGTGCCTAATTTCGGTGAGGTAGGTAAGGGACCACGACTTAAATCAGGTATGGTCTTATGTATAGAACCAATGATAAATATGGGAGGTTATGAAATAGATATATTAAATGATGGTTGGACAGTGATAACCAAGGATAAAAGTTTCTCGGCGCATTTTGAACACACCATAGTTATTACCGAAGGTGAACCGGAAATATTGACTAAATAAAAAAAAGAAGTCAGACAGGTCGGACAAGTCGGACAGGTCAGACAAAATTTAAAAAGGAATAATTCTATGTCAAAAGAAGAAACAATTAAGGTAGAAGGTGTTGTTAGCGAGGTATTGCCTAATACTATGTTTCGAGTAGAACTTGAAAATGGGCATAAGGTCTTAGCCTATATTTCAGGTAAGATGCGTAAGAATTTTATTCGAATATTACCCGGTGATAAGGTCAATGTTGAATTATCCGTCTATGATTTATCAAGAGGAAGAATTACCTATCGGGAAAAATGAAGGAATAACTAATTTTCGATTTTGGATTTTGGATTTTCGATTGAGGATATAAGATTCCTCAATCGAAAATCCAAAATC
>SBAY01000371.1 GCA_005239945.1 Nitrospira sp. | reverse complement strand
AATTCTTGAACTTCGTGAAGTATAATCCACTGCCACTACCGAAGATATATCACCTGACATATACCCTGTCCTCAGTTTGAGGATGTATTACCGAAGAGCTGTGTGAGGGAAAACCTCAAGCACGGTTCTGTGAGGGGCATTAAGCAATTAAAAGGAGGTTGTTGAATATGTCTACTCGACAATACTCTAAATTATTTTTTTGGGGAATTATTGCAATAGGAATATGCCTACCGTTGTTTTTCTTTATTCCTTCAGCTTTAGATTCTTTTATATTCTCACCTGAAGAAAGATTTAATATAATAAGTGGCATTTTTTTTCTGTTATTATTAACCAGTATTCCATTTGTAGTCTTGGTAGTATTTGCAAAAAGACATTTGAACATATCGCAAATTAAAAATTCTGAGACAATTTTTTATAAGCGTGTATGGGGAGTGATGGGAGCAGTAGTTGTTATTTTTGGTTTTAGTTTATATATTTATTTTGTAGCAGCTACCAGTAAATCTTCTACAGCTTGCATGGTATTCATTTTTCTGCCAATTTATGGAACTGCTATAATACCAATTGGATATTTCTGTGGTAGACTGATAGGAAATTTAATTTTAAGATTCAAGAGGAGTTGAGGAGAAAGAGGGAAGAGCAAGGGACAAGGGGATAGTTTACAAAACACCTTGTTAATCAAAAGGTTGCAAACTAATTATTACCTCTGAGAGGAAAAAGTGGAGGTCAGAGCTGCACTTTGGATATTGAATTAAGAGAGATTAGAATGTGATATATGAGAGAAATCAATGTAAAATGTGCAATGAAAAGTTAACAATGCAAATTTAAATATATTGAGAGAGAAAAAGATGCAAGAGCAAAAAAAGATAAAAATAGTAGGTTCTAATCCTTTTACCTCAAAGTCAGGGATGGAACCAAAGGTATTCCTTGGCAGAGAGAAGGAATTAGAAATCTTCTATAACCAGCTTGAAAGAGCAAGGAACAAATACTTTAACCATTTTATTATATTGGGTGATTGGGGAGTGGGGAAAACTACACTGCTAAAGGAATACAAAAAGATTACCCAAACTCAAGGATTATTAACTTCTTTTGTTTCAATAAGGGAGTATACAGAAAGAGAACTTTTGAGTCCAACAGTTCAGTTGATAACTCATATACCTCGAAATTTACCTGTTAAGTTTGAAAAATTGAAAAAATTCAGCCAGTTTCTGAATGGGCTGGGAATAACTCTTCCAGTAATTGGTGGTGGAATTCAATTTAAAGATAAAGAGAGGTTTAAAGGAGACCCTCAACTTTTACTCCTTGATGCTCTTTTGAAACTTTGGGACGAATTAAAGACTGAAGTAAAAATAATTCTCGTGCTTTTAGACGATGTTCATAACTATCAACATATTCCGGAATTTTTAACTTTATTGAAAAATGTCTTGAGTGATGAAGAAGTAATTAAGAAAACTGGCTTTTTATTTGTTCTCTCAAGTACATATAAAGGATGGTCACAGTTTATGGAGAAAAACCATCCTATTGGGAGGTATTTTATTCCTATTGTGAGATTGAAAAACTTAGAAAAGCCAAAGGTATGGGAAATATTAGATAGAACTCTTGAGGGTACAGGAGTGTCTTTTGGTGATGGTGTTAAGGAGATGATATTTGAATATACTGAAGGACATCCTTTCCAACTACAGGTACTTTGTGAATACCTTTATGAAAATCAAGTTGAAGGGAAGGTAAGAACTGACTCCTTTGAATCAGCCTTGAATAGAACATTAGAAGATTTAGGGGATATTATGTTAGATTATTTATACAATCTGGCTAGTGAAAAAGAAAAAGAGGTTTTAAAAGTAATGGCAAAAATTTATGAAGTTACAGATCATAATAGATTATTAAAACAATGTATAAATAGAAACATTATTTCTAATAAAAGTCCGTTTAGTGCCCTTTTAAACAGATTAGTTAAGAAAGAGTTAATAATAAAAACTGAGCGGGGGAATTATAAACTTCCTAATAGAATATTTGCTGAATATATATCGAGGAGAAGCTAATGTCTACAAAGTTTACAAAGTAAGAGTTGTTTTGTAGACTTTTGGAGTGAATAAATTAGGTTAATGGAGGACTATAATCGAGAAGGACAGCAGAGAGATGTGCAAAAATAGACTCTATTTGCATATCTTGCACATTTATCAGAGAATTTGGGGCAACCTTGAATGCAGAATTTACAAGGGGAGAGAAATCAATGTAAAATGAGCAATGAAAAATTTTAAACTGCTAATTGCTAATTTTGCAATGAGCTGTGTAAGATACGAAATGATTGAGAATGGTTATATTAGGGATATAAGATGTGAGATATGTAATGTGGTGTAATCCACATCACATATCTTTGAAATGCTAATTGATAATTTTACCTTGAGCTAATCATCCCAAATCACTTAAGTTATTAAAAAATCAAGAGTCAGTGGATAGTGGTAAGGGATGTGAAATGTGGGATAATCGCAAATTACACATCGCACATCAACTAATAAAAGGAGTGTTAAGAACTTGATGGGTAAGTTTTTTAAGATTAAAAAGAGTATACAGTTTCTTTTCATAGTAATAATGACTATATTTATGCTTTGTACGCAGAGTTTTGCAGGTGATGGTTGTGGACCACCGCCACCGCCGCCAAATGGTGATGGGGATGGTGGAGGTGGTGATATAGTTGATAGACCTGATGATACTGTGGATGTATCCACTTATGATGGAATTATATTACATCCCTCTGGCTATGCAGAAATAGCTATCCTGCAAAATGGCTATTATGGATATACTGCAGCATTACTTGAGAGGTTAAAAGAACCGTATGCTATTCATGACCTATCACTTCCACCTGAGACCATAGAAGACCACCAAATTCTTATTATTCCATCTGGAGGATTATTTGGTTTGGAAGGCTCGTTATTAGTCAAACAACGACTTGCGGAGTATGCAGCCAGTGGTGGAACAGTTATCTCCTTTACTCAACAACATGGCTATGAATTCTCAGCGCTACCGGGTGGTAAATTAAGTGGTTTTGGCTGGCGAGAAGACCAATCCTGCTGGCGTGGTGGTGCCTATATTGATATAAAACATCCTATATTTGCTGGACAGGATACTATTTATGTAGATGCGAATATAGATGGCTATTTTACTCAATGGCCTGATGATGCTACTATTCTCCTCAGACGCACTAAAAACTCTATGCCTGTTATATTAGTATACCCATGGGGTAAAGGGAAAATCATTGCTACTACACTCTACTCTGACCAAGGATTTGTTACTAATCATATAGCCCAGGATGAATTGAATCTGATAAGAGACCTACTTACCTGGACTAAGAGTTCAATGGGTACTATTACAGAATTTGAGAAAAGCTTAGGTGCTGTTGGACAGCTTTCACTTTCAATAGTCAATGATTCTGAGGCAATAGCTAAAAAAGTCAAAATTACTGTATTAAATCCTGATAAAACTCAAAGTGAAATCCATAATCTTTCACTTCCCACACCTCTATCTTCAGGACAGGCTACTGTAGTAAATTTTCAACAAGTTGTCCCATCTGATTTAGGTATTTATCATATAAACTATATCTTACAAGACCAAAATAACAATTCTATTCAGGATGAGATAGAAGGAGATATATTTTCCGTATATAAAAAATTGGATGCTCCAGAGATTACCAAAGAGTTAACCTTTGCTGTACAATCTGATTTTGAAACATATCCAAGAGGAAGTGATATAAACTTTAGTTTTATTGTCTGGAATCATACTGAAAATACAAAAACTATTACTCTAAAATTTAGCTTCTTTTTTAATCCTACAAGAGGCGAGGAAATCTTAATTGTGCCACCTAAAAATAAAATTACTTATGTTTATACCTTATATAATGTTACTCAAGCAAGGGATAGATTGGTTGCACATTTTTATGATGAAAATAACTGCAGAATTGGGACTGCTGACAGGTCATTCTTTACACAAATGGCATCTATTGTAATGACTCTTAAAACAGATAAAGAAGAATATAATAGAGGAGAGACTGTAAATTATACTTTAAGAATTCAAAATCAGACAAATATAACTTATAATGCTAATATTGACCTGACAGTTACCAGTATAGAAGATGGGCAGTTATATAAAAAAGCCTTCAACTTAAATCTTCCTTCTCAAGGGTCAGTAACTTACACAGCTACCTTTACATTACCTTCTGCTATAGCAGGTGGGGTATGTATATTTGATGCTCAAGCATATAGTAGAGGAGAGAAAATAGGACAAGCAATCACTAACTTTAACATCCCACGAGCATTATTACTTGTTGACCCAATTCTACCTTCTGTATTTAGCTATACAAGTACGGTATCATTTAATATTACTAATGTTGGTGCGTTAAGCTTA
Organism: Nitrospira sp.; assembly: GCA_005239945.1. Classification (GTDB taxonomy): domain Bacteria; phylum UBA9089; class CG2-30-40-21; order CG2-30-40-21; family SBAY01; genus SBAY01. The sequence continues at coordinate 8,336 of SBAY01000371.1, read as the reverse complement.
CCTCCAGGAACCTTAGCGGTAACATTTAAGGATTCCCATGATAATTTACTTTGGTCAGGGATTAATACATTCAGTACAATTACTTTAAATGGAAGTACTACTGTTAATTTTAATATATCTATCCCACAGATTAAGTTTGAAGAGGTGTACAAATTAACATACAACCTGATTAGTGAATTTACTACAGTCTCAGGGGAAATAAACATCCCTTGCGCTAATGTTATTAAACTTGACTTTGATAAACCTTCCTATCGAATAAGAGAAAATTTAGGTATGAGCTTAAAGATAACTAATACTGGTAGATTTAAAGAAGATTTACAGATAATTACTTCAGTTTCTGATTGTAATTTTGTAAGTACAAAGAGTATAACCATCTTACCTGATGATAGTGGGACTATAACATATAATTTTACCATACCTGAGACTACCACTGCTGGAGTACATCAAGTTCGAGTTACCTTAATGCTTGGAACATGTACTATCTCTAAGGTGTTTAACTTCACTATCCCAGAAGCACAACTTACATTTAAGATTGATAAACTAAGTTATACTACATCTGATGTTGGTACATTTACTCTAAGCAATATTGGTGGAGTAGATGAGACTTATGATTATATTGTAAGAATAATTGATGAGCGAAATATAACCATCTTTGAGAATATTGATACAATCAAAATACAAGCAGGAGAGATATCTAACCCAATTGAGTTTAATATACCCAATCAAACCTTAGATGGAGGATATACATTAGCTATACTTACTACTGATTCTAAAGGAGATAAGAAGAATTTCTATCGACCACTACATATACAGGGTATAAAGGCACAAGTGAATATAAATCCTGGTAAAAAGGTATATTTGACAGATGAGGAAGTTAATCTTATTACCCAGATAACTAACCTAAACGGTGCAATAGAGGATGCTACATTGACTGTAAAGGTATTCAGTAGTGTAGAAGAATGGTTGTCTTATACCAATGTAAATGATATCTGTGATATAGCTGTAGACGGTAATTATATATGGTTTGCTACACCGGGTGGTGTTAAAAGATATGATAAGAGTACTAACGAATGGAAGATGTATACTACTATTGATGGGCTTGCAAGTAATGATGTAACATCTGTAGCAGTAGATGACCAGTATGTATGGTTTGGAACAAGATATAATGGGGTTAGTAGATATGATAAGCTAAATAATACCTGGCAAACATTTACTAAAATAGATGGTTTAATAAGCAATGATATTACCTCTATTGGTGTGGGTACTGATTGTGTATGGGTTGGTTCATGGGAAGGTGTAACAAGGTATGCTAAGATAGATAATAGATGGGAAAGATATAGAGTTTCAGAAACTCAACCGGGTAATTTTGTCAATGATATAGCTATTAATGGAAACCTTGTCTGGTTTGCTACCTATGATGGGGTAAGAAGATATGATAAAAGAGATAATACCTTCAGAGGGTATACAACTTCAGAGGGTTTAGCGCATAATCATGTATATTCAATTGGTGTAGATGGGAATTATATCTGGTTTGGCTCACCTCAAGGATTAGTAACCAGATATGATACATCAAATGAGCTATTTAAGATTTTTACTACCTCTAATAATCAACCAGAAAATAAGGTAAATTCAATTGCAGTTGGGACTAATTCTGTCTGGTTTGCTACTAATAAGGGTATAACTCAATATGATAAGAAAGATAATATCTGGAAGACATTTACTACTCAGGATGGGCTGATAGGAAATCAAACAAAGGCAATAGTAATTGATAATGATGGAGTAATATGGGCAGGTGGAAATGATGGAGTTAGTAAATACGAGCCTTCAAAACCATGGAAGACTTATATCACCGCTGATGGACTTTCGGATAATGAAGTAACTTCAATAGATATAGATAATGAGATTATATGGCTTGGTACGGCAAAAGGAGGTTTATTACAATATAATAAAATAAATGATTCATTTAAAAACTTTACTACGGCTGAAGGAATAGTAAGTAATTATATCAAGGCAGCTGCAGCTGATATTGATTATGTCTGGTTAGTCACTTCTGAAGGTATATCAAGATATGAGAAAATTGGTGGTAGTTTTCAAAACTATAGATACGATATAGAACTATTACCTTATGGTGGTAGAAACCTACAACTTCATTTGGTAGTTATAGACGGTAGCTATATCTGGTTTGCAGGATATGGTGGAATAGATAGGTTTGATAAGGCAAATTCTACTTTTAGAAGATTTACTACTAATGATGGACTAATTGATACTCACATAAATGCAATAGTTAAGGATGATAAATATATATATTTTGGTACTCAAAAAGGTGTAAGCAAATACAATAAACTTAACCAAATATTTACTAATATCAATCAATTGAATAACATTGTTATCTATTCGATTGATATAGATAATGACGCCGTATGGTTTGGTACAGAACAAGGGCTATATAGATACGATAGGGATAAAGATACATTTAGGAGATTTACTGGTGCTAACTCTGGTCTGCTTCGTGATGATGTTCGAGTAGTAGTCACAAAAGGTGATTTTACTTGGTGTGCAACTTATGATGGAGTATGTAGGTATGATAAGGTAAATGACACATGGCGAGTTTATACTACTAAAGATGGCATGCCTTGTAACTTTGTTCGGGCAATTGCTATTGATTCAACCTATGCATACTTTGCTACTGACCACGGTATTGCAAGACTTTAAATAAGAGGAAGATTACTATATCAAGAAAGTAAAGGGGTAAATATTCCTTCACAATCTACTACCTTTACTACCAATATTGGTAAGATAGGGATACCTGGTAAGTCTTATATTGAAGCAAGTTTAATATCAAAATTATCTCAGATTATAGCTGCATCTTTAAATTCATTCCAGGTTACAAGTAAAGATATATATTTAGTAATATCTACTGATAAACCTGTATATAAACCTAACGAGCCTATAATTATCACTGCTACAGTTTACAATCGCCTGGCAACTTCTACATCTGAGCTAAGTCTTGTTTTAAAGAAGGGGGAGAGCATAATACTTTCTGATACATTCATCCTGCCTGCTAATGGAAGTATTACCCTTACGCAAAGAATTACTGCAGAGGATTCTTTTGTATTAGAGGCATTCTTAGATAAGGAGAAGATAATAGAACATATTAATGTGATGTCACCAGAGGTTTTGGTAATTATTACTTCACCAGAGGTAGTTGGAAGGGAGGAGTTTAATTTATCAGTACAATTAAAAAATATACATCCAGTAACAGTAAACATTAGAGCAAGACTTACGTGGGGAAATATTGTTGAAGACTTAGGTACTATAACATTATTACCTAATCAAGGAATATTTATTCAAAGAAGATGTAAATTTATACAAGATGGGACAATTACTGTAACTTTAGCCGGTGATGTAGAAAAGATTGTTAATAAACAAGTAATATTTGGTGAAAATGTAGTAGTTGATGTAACTCCAAAACAGCTTTATCCAGAAGGTGTAGTAGTTGTACCATTTAGTTTGACAAATAATGGCAAACTGGATTCAGAAATTGAAGTAGAGTTTAGGTTACAGAAGACAGAGGACAGAAGGGAGAAGTCAGAAGGGAGAAGTCAGAAGGGAGAAGACAAAGCTCAAAACTCAGAACTCAGAGAACAACTCATGGAGTCTCCAGAAGCATATATTGCACATCTTGTATCTTCCAGCCAATACGCTACTTCCCACCTACCATGCTGGTGCAAAAGTATGCCTAAGATAGTGGTAAAAGAAGTCGGAGGTGAAAGACGACTTAATCAAAAATCACTCGCCCCTCACCACCACTTACCCCATACCACTATTCAATATACCAATAATTCTATTACGATAAAGCAAAAATTCTATGTACCTAAGGGAACTGTTACCACTGGTGAGCTTATCTATGAGCTAACCACAGGAAGTTATACACTTACTCACTACTGTTTCTTTGGTACTGGAACTGCATCATTCAAAGTAGCAAAGGATAATGTGGTAGATATAGAGATTGATGTAGCAGAAAAGGTTGTAAGTCTTGTAGGAGACCAGTTACCAATTGATGTAGGGGTATCAAACTTAGGAGCAAATGAATTTAGGGGACAACTAAGTATAGATACTGGATTTTATCAAGATAAAGTATCGTTAGAATTAGGTATTGGTGAAACAAAGACATTTACATTTATTGGTACTCCAACTATATCTGCAGGGACATATACTGTAATTGCAGAGGTGTTGCATAATGGTAAACCAATACTCTCTAAATCGAAACTATTTGAATTAATACCACAATTTACATTTGAGAAGATACCTACGGATTTATCATTCAGTATTGGTAAAAGAGGTACAATTACTATTAATGTTAGAAATAATGGTAGTGGTGAAGGAAAGGTGTGGGTGCAGCTAAAGATATTAGATATTATTGATGAGACAAAATCTATCTGGGTAAAATCTCAAGAAATAGGCACTGTGAGTTTTAATATTAGTCTACCTGATGACCTTGAAGATAGGGATTATAATGGATATGTTCTCCTTAAAATTAAAGAAAAAGAAATAGCAGAAAAAATCATATCATTCCATATAAGTGGAGTAAAAATTTCAGTTCATGCCTACTTAGATAAAATTTTGTATGAGGAAGGAGAGATGGCTACCGTAACTATCTCTATTTCAAATCTTAATCCTCAAATCTTACCTAATATGTATACTAAAGTTCAGTTTAATGGATATGAAAGAACAGCTACATTTACATTAACTCCAGGTACTACTACACTTACCTTCCAAATACCGGTATCATTTGATGGAAGGAAATTATTCTATGGCATATATCTTCCTTCCGGTAGGTCGATTTATCTCAATACCATGTATATTTATCATAAAAAGGATGTAGTTAATATTTATTCTGATAGCCAGGTATTCAAAGCTGGTGCAACCATTACCTTAACTGTTGTATCATTAGTTAAAGGGACTCTTACTATAATTCCTATTGAAGGATATGAAGAGAGTTATTTTATAGATGGGACTACTACTATTAACTTTAAATTGCCAGAAGTACTTACATCAGGTAGTTATCGATTTTCATACATATTTATTCCTGTATCTACTCCTAAGGTACCCCTCCAAGCTTCTACAGAGATTCAAGATGAGTTCAAGTTTGATATAATTGGCTATCAAGCAAAGGTATTAGAGTCAAAAGTTGACAAGATAGAATATTCTCCAGGGGATAGATTGGATGTAAAGTTAAAGATAGATTTAAATAAGCCTATTACTGGTATATTCCATAGTTGGGTAGTTGACCCATCATGGTCTGCTATTGCCTTTGTTAGTAAGAAGGCAACCTTTACTACTGGTGAGAGTTTAATAGAACTAACAGGAACTTTAACTGCCATCTATCCTGGAGATTATAGATTAGTTTATGCATTATATATGGTCTCAAATGACCAATCTGGTACTTCAAAGCAAGTTCTTAGAGCAAAGCAGGCACTGGAAGAAGAAGAACTACTTTTAGTCTCAGGAGCTGAGACCTTTGATGTTGTTCTATCTCCTAAGATTACTTTAGTAACTCCTATCATAGGTCGAGTAGGGATACTTGTTACTGTAGAAGGTAGTGGTTTTGGCTCTAATGAAGATATAAGAATTGATTTTGGTATTACACTGACTACTACTATTGCTACTACAAATATAAATGGTAATTTTATGGCGGTATTTACCACTACATCGCAGCCAGGAGATGGAACAATAACTATTACTGCTACTGGACTTTCATCTGGAGCAGCTACAACAACATTATTTATCTTAGATAGCACTTCACCAAATACACCAACATGGGGTACAATAACTTCTTCACCAATTAAAGGTGAGATATACTTATGGTGGAATCCTAACTCTGAGTCTGACCTTGCCGGCTATAAAATATACTACGGAACAACTACTGGTTCTTACACTACAGTTATTGATACTAAAGGTACAAATACTACATATACCTTAACAAATTTAGCTACAAATACAACTTACTATACTGTACTTACTGCTTATGATTTGGTAGGAAATGAAAGTAATTATTCTGAAGAAAGAAGTACTATACTTACAACTACTCCACCAATTTCTATTATTTCGGTAACACATGATGCTACTAAACCATTAAAGGCAGGTGAAGTGCTGACTGTAATGCTTGTTGGTGATGCAAATGGCACGGCTACCTTTGATATTGGTACATTTAAGATTGGACTTCCAATGACAGAAATTTCATCCGGTACCTACACAGGTACTTACACTGTCCAACCAGGCGATAACATCACTCAGGCAACCATTACAGGACATCTTACCATTGGATCTTCTACCATTGATAAATCTGCGGCTGTTCCTGTTACCTTCGATACGACGAATCCTACACTGACAATTGATGCCCCGGCTACAACTGGAGTAGGAACGATAACTATCGAAGTTACGGCTAATGAGACAATTGGGACACCAACATTGTTGATAAAAGATAGTGCCAATGCTACCATTACTGCTGCATTTGTCGGTTTGGCAAATGGAACATATACCTATCAGGCAGTTATTTCAAATAATGCTGATGGGACGGCAACTATTTTGGCAAAGGGAATTGACATGGCAGGAAATATTGGTAGTGCCGTGACAACATTCCAGATAAGTATAGCAAGAAAACTTGAGATAGTCTCTGGAGATTCACAGATAGGTATGGTAAATACTACTCTTTCGCCATTTGTAGTAAAACTAACAGATAACCTTAATAAACCGATAGAGGGACATATTATCAATTGGCAGATAGTTTCGGCTCCTGCATCAGTTACTTTATCTTCTACCATAACTACTACCAATGCAGAAGGGATAGTTACTACGACATTGACATTAGGAACTAAGACAGGGATATACATAGTTATTGCACAGGGCTCACTAAAGGCAACATTTACTGCTACAGCTACACCAGACACGGTTGAAAAATTAGCATTTGTCCAACCAATAGATGGAACTTTAACTGCAGGAATGCTTGGGACAATGACTATTCAGACGCAAGATAAATTTGGCAATCCTGCCGCTACTAATACAATTATTATTGTAAGAGGAGATATGCAATCAAGATTTGCTTCATCACCTTTAGATACGATTTGGATTACTATTGGTACATTTACTATTGTAGGTACAAGTAATTTAACCTTCTTCTTCAAACAAAATGACACTACCACACCAGCAACTATTACTGCCACAGTTGCAAATACAAATATCTCTGCAACTTATGCAGTTACTATTCTATCATTAGGTAGTAGCAGATCTGGAACTATTGTAGGAGATGATGGTAAGACAAAGATAGAGGTTGGAAGTGGTAGTTTATCTGGAGAAGGGTATATTGAAATAGATACTTCAGGGACTTCTACTGATAGTGGGGTAATTAATGCTAACAAGAAAGATGATGCTGACCCGAGAAAGAATCGGGTAGAGGGTACATTACGGAAGTTTGAAATTCATAATGGTAGTATTACAGCTACTGTACGAATTATCATCCCATATCCTGATGCAGGTGGTGATGGTTATGTAGATAAAGTTAGTCCAAGAATGCGGGTAAGCTCTTTAGGAATTTATAGGTTAGTAGGTAGTGGTACAGATGCATTCTGGAAAGAAGTTACATCCCAAGTAGATACACAAAATAAGATTGTTTGGGCTAATGTAGACAAATTATCATACTTTATCCTTAGAGGTACTGGGTTTGAATCTAATCTTGAAAAAGCGTTTGTTTATCCTAATCCGTATTATGCTAATAAACATGATAAGATATGGTTTGACAGGCTGACTGAAGGTTCTGTAATTAAAATCTTTACTATTGCCGGGGAATTAGTATGTGAGATACTGGTAACAAGTTCACCTCAAAGTTGGGATGTTCGCAATAGTTCAGGAGAAAAAGTAGCCTCTGGCATCTACCTCTACCTCATAAAAGACACAACGGGAAATAAGAAAGTCGGTAAATTAGCGGTAATACGGTAAAAAATAAATTATGGTCATGGATTAAAGGTTTTCTTTTTAATCAAAGGGATTATTATTTCGACAGATTTAATCCCTTTGTTCCTACTTCAAAGAAAACCCCCGTTCGAAGACGACCCGCAAGCGGATGCCCCTTAGCCAGAAAGCCTTCCTTTATTTCCCTTGAATGAGTGCGTGTAAAATTTGTGGGTAAAGTGTCCAAAAAGGTAAAGGTAACTGTTCAGCCAACTGCAAGTTTTTCATTATAACGGATGTTCCGCCAGCATTTTTGGGTTAAGATGTTGTTAAGTAAAGAGTTGCGTTGATTTCTATCTGAAGATGTAGCCACTAAAAAGTTTGATATT
>SBAY01000026.1 GCA_005239945.1 Nitrospira sp. | reverse complement strand
TTTCGACAAACGAATATACCGCTTCTATCAAAGGCTGTATGAAAAAAACTTTGTTAAAAAAACGAGATCTTGCAAGTTTGTATTACAGATTACACAGATGGATAGTAGAGAGTAAAAGTAAGTAGTTAAGAAGGGGAAATTTGCTACCAATACCAATTTTACTACTTGCTAATTTCTACTTATTCTTTTTAAATAATCTGTGAAATCTGTGTAATCTGTGGATTAAATCCTCTACCTGAGTGGTTAATCTTCCTTTACGCATAAGCAAGAGCCATTTTGAGCCTTAAAAATAAATAAAGTAGAGATACCCCTTTACATCTCTACTTTCTGATTTAATTTATTGAATTTTGAGGAAAGGAATACCATTTCTTTCTCCTTCCTGTCCCTCCCTTAACTTTAAGGAAAGTATACCACATTTTTGGATAAATGTCAAGGTTTATTTTGAGTAAAATTTGATTGACTTATCAAAAATAGTATGATATACTGAAACATCAGGAGATGATGGAATGAACGATATTCTATTCGATATACTTTTAATTGGTCCGCCAATCCTTTTTGCTATTACCATCCATGAATTCAGTCATGGATTTATTGCCGATAAACTTGGTGACCCAACGGCAAGGCTTTCTGGCAGGCTAACACTTAATCCACTGGCTCATCTGGATATAATCGGTACCTTGATGTTTTTTATTGTCAAAATTGGTTGGGCAAAACCGGTGCCTGTAAATCCAAATAATTTCCAGAATCCAAGAAAAGATATGCTTTGGGTTGCCCTGGCAGGCCCTGTATCAAATTTAATCTGTGGGTTTATTTTTGGAATACTTTTGCGGTGGATGGTTTTTGGTGGACTATCATTATTTCCCCCAGAGCAATGGGGTTTAGCCATACAGGTAATACAAATCATCGTTATCATTAATATTATTTTAGCCGTGTTTAATGCGATTCCTATATTTCCTTTAGATGGGTATAGGATTTTAACCGGGGTTTTATCGGCTCAACAGGCGTATGGATTTAGCCGGTTTGCCAAATATGGACCCTTTGTCCTTTTAGCCATAATTCTTATAGGTCAGGCAACGGAATTTCCTGTGTTCTGGATGCTCATTGGTATTCCTGTGCAAATCCTTTATTTTTTATTTACAGGACAACAGAATCTACCGATTTAGGGGGGAAGTAATCGTAATGCCTCAGTTACCGGTTTGGTAAGCTATCAGTTATCAGATTAGGATTACAATTTTGGATTTTGGATTTTCGATTTTGGATTAAGGATATTAAGATTCCTCAATCCAAAATCCAAAATTTCATCTGGTATTAATTGATAACTAAGGCATTACAAGTAATCGGTAATTGGGTAATCAGGTAATCGGCTAAGTATTTACCGATAACCGCTCATCGATTACCTGATTACGAGGGGGTTTTATGAATAAGTTACGGGTATTAAGTGGTATGCGGCCAACGGGAAGGCTACATCTTGGGCATTTATTGGGTGCCTTGAATAACTGGAAGGAATTTCAAAATGAATATGAATGTTTTTATATGATTGCCGACTGGCATGCACTGACTACGGCTTATGATGATACCAGTGAATTTCAGGAAAATATCCGACAGATGCTTATAGACTGGTTGAGTTGTGGAATAGACAGGCAGAAATGCGTGATTTTTCGTCAGTCTCAAATCCCGGAGCATGCAGAGTTACATATCCTTCTGTCAACGATTACCCCACTCCCATGGTTACAGCGGTGTCCTACTTACAAAGACCAGTTGAAGGAATTAGCCCAGTTAGACCTTCATACTTACGGATTCTTAGGCTATCCGGTGCTTCAGGCGGCGGACATCCTGGTTTATAAAGCCAATATTGTCCCGGTGGGTGAGGACCAACTTCCACATCTTGAATTAACCCGCGAGATTTGCCGACGATTTAATTATTTGTATGGGACGGTATTTCCGGAGCCTGCCTCAAAATTGACTCAAACACCTAAACTGCCCGGTGTAGACGGGCGCAAAATGAGTAAAAGCTTTGGAAATTGTATCTATCTGTCAGACTCAGATGACCAGATAGTGAAAAAGGTAAAAAGTATGATTACCGACCCGGCCAGGATTCACCCAACGGATTTAGGCCATCCGGAGGTATGTGTGATTTTTGCCTTTCATCAGGCTTTTAATAAAAGTGGCCTAGAGGTGGTCAAACAGGAATGTCAGGAGGCAAAAAGGGGTTGTGTGAAATGTAAAGGGGAATTAGCCCAGATATTAATTTCTTGCTTAAAACCTATCCATGAGGCACGCAAAAGATTCGAGGAAGACCCGCAGGAAATCATAAATATATTAAATGAAGGTAAGGAAAAGGCACGCCAGATAACGGTATCAGTTATGCACGAAGTCCGCCAGGCGATGAAGATTTTATGACAAAAGTTTAGAAAAAGGGTTCGAGGGGTCAAGGGGTCAAGGGGTCGAGGGTAAGAAAGAAAAACATTCTCTCTTTCCTACCCTTGACCCCTTGAACCCTCGAACCCTTTCTAAACTTAAGTTTTTGTAAGTTGGTGTAATTCATGAAAATATGTGTCATTGGAAGTATAAATTATGACCAGATAATTTTGTCTGATTCAAAAAGAAGGAAAAGATTAGGTGGAATTATTTATAATGTGTTACCACTTGCCTACCTTTTTAAAGAAGAGGCAACTATACAGCCGATAACAGAGATTGGAGAAGAGAGGAAAAATCAATTATTTAATCTTCTCAAACCTCATAAAAATATAGATGTTGCTGGAATCAAGCTAAACCCTGCCGGCACAAATCTGACCAACCTTTTTTATAGACGCGGTGGACAACGAGATGAAATCCTGAACCTTAAAAGTAAGCAGATAACTTATGAAGATGTCGCTCCTTATTTAGATGCCGATATTATTCTTATCAATTTCATTACAGGTATGGATTTGACCCTTGAGACCATCAAAAAGATACGCGCGAATTCAACTGCCTGGCTGATTTTTGATGTCCATTCATTAACCCTGGGTATAGACTCAAAAGGTAAAAGATACCCACAACCGGTTAAAAAATGGCATAATTGGGTAGAAAATTTTGATGCCATCCAGGTCAATGAGCAAGAATTGAATATGTTGGTTAATAAGATGGTTAGATTCAGGAAGCGGGATTTTATGAAGATAGCTACTAAAATACTCAATCAAGGACCGAAAATATTATTAGTTACCTACGGCTCAAGAGGCACAAGGGTTGTTTATCGAGGAGAAAATGAGTATCTGTATAAACTTCTTCCTGTTGTTCAAAAGAGAGAAGCAATAGACCCAACAGGCTGTGGAGATGTATTTACTGCTGGATTTATCTATGGTTATGCAAAATACAAAGATATACCTTTAGCTGTAGAGATAGCGACTTGTTTAGCAAGTTTAAAATGTGACTCTAAAACATGGGTAGAATTCTTTAAACAGGTGGATAGGTTGAAGGGAGAAAGGCTAAAGGTTTAAAGGGGTGGATTTTTTGAGGGGGAAAACCTTTTGAAAGTGGTTTAAAACCACACAGGTTTTCCCCCTCAAACTCCCTTTTTCCAAAACTTTTTAACCACAAGTAATCTTTGGAATGTAGCACATTCCAAAGATTACTTGTGGTTAAAAAGTTTTGGAAAAAGGGAGTTTGAGGGGGAAAACCTGTGTGG
>SBAY01000041.1 GCA_005239945.1 Nitrospira sp. | reverse complement strand
CATCCTGGCTGTAAGTCCGCAAGTTAGTAACATTACCTAAAATAATCCAGGCTATGCTTGTGCACACAAAGATAAAGATAAGTGAATTAACATATTTTCTCATTTTGAATCCCTCCTGATATAAGATTTCGCCTAACGGGATGTGGATGAACGAAGTGCCTCGAAGAGGCATTTAGGCTTCAGCCCTGACCCGTAATCTCATGACTACCTATCGGATATATTAATTATATCACAATTAAAAGAAATGTCAAATGTTTTTTTGAGAAGCGGAAAACAGCAATTGACAGAATAGCGGAAATATGTTATGATTTGATTATGGGGTAAATGGAAAAAGGATTTTACCACCAAGAGACTAAGACACAAAGAGTTAACCTTCTCTACTTATGATTTTTAGTTCCTTAGAGTCTTTGTGCCTTCGTGGTTAGTCCATTTTTCCCCTTTTCCCCAACTTTTCCATTTTTCCTTACTTACACCTGAATAGTTACGAAAAAAGAAGGTAAATGGGGGTAACTAATTATGAAAAAAGTAGTTATTATCACTGGCGAGGCATCAGGGGATTTGTATGGTGGTAAATTAGCCATGGCGATAAAAGGGTTATTGCCGGATGTAGAATTAGAGGGGATGGGCGGCTCTAATATGCTTGCGGCAGGGGTTAATTTAAGGTTTGATATGACTGACCTCTCGGCTATTGGCGTCATAGAAGTTGTAAATACGATTCCTAAATTTTTTCGCCGACTTAAGGAAGTAAGTAATTACTTGGAAACCACGAAACCCGACCTATTGATACTAATCGATTTCCCTGAGTTTAATATGCGTTTGGCTAAAGCAGGAAAAAGATTAGGCATTCCCACGGTTTATTACATTCCCCCTACTGCCTGGGCATGGCGAAGGGGAAGGGCAAAAACAATTGCCAGGTCCGTAGACAAGGTCATCTCTATCTTTGATTTTGAGGCAAAGGTCTATCAGGAAGCAGGTAATAATGTAGAATTTGTGGGACATCCTTTGTTAGACATAGCCGTGGTTGAAAGGACTAAAGAGGAGGCATGTCAGGCATTTAACCTTGAGCCAAATAGAAAAATTATTGGAATTTTACCCGGTAGCAGAAAGAAAGAAATCGAGGTGCTATTACCAATTATGCTGGCGGCGGTTGAAGAAATTCGCCGTCAATTACCACAGACACAATTCATTCTTCCCTTAGCTCCTACCTTATCAAATCAAGATATTCCGCATTCTGCATTCCGCATTCCGCATTTCACCATAGTAGAAAACGCTACCTATGAGGTAATGAACATAAGTGATTTGCTCATCGTTGCCTCAGGAACGGCGACATTAGAAGCGGCTTGCCTGCAAACCCCGATGATTATCGTTTATAAAGTCAATTGGCTCACCTGTCAATTGGGTAAGTTATTAGTCCATACCGGCGGATTTATAGGATTGCCAAATATTGTTGCCGGTAAGCAGGTTGTCCCAGAATTACTTCAGGATAAAGCTAATCCAGAAGACATCTGTCATTATGCCCTCGATTTGTTGCAGGATGAAAAAAAGAAGGAAGCAATGCTCAAAGAATTAAGGCAGGTCAGGGAAAAACTTGGTAGTCCTGAAGCCACCCGTCGAGCCGCAGAAGCCGCTGTTAAATGGTTGGAATGGTAATTGGTAAGCGGTAAACAAGTAAATAATTACCGATAATTGATTATCTCGTTAGCAATATTATAAACCGACCTTGTGTCAGCAAATTTTTCCTTAATTCTTTGACGCATTTCTTGCAGCCTATCCGCCTCACTGGTAAATAATTTAATAATCAGCCCTGGGATGGCGGTTAAATTCTCCGGTTGAATGGCAATCCTTTCTTTGAGCAATATCTGGACATTCCAGTCCTCCTGTCCTGGGATAGGGTCGGTAAGAATAAGCGGTAATCCTTTAGTTAATGCCTCTGAGATAGAAGTCCCGCCCGGTTTAGTGACGACTAAGTCACAGACAGACATTAATTCCTCCATATTTTCTACAAAGCCAAAGATGGTAGTTTTTATTTTAAGCTGTTGAGCGATTTGCGTTAATCTGGTTTTTAACTCCTCATTTTTACCCACAACTACTAATAATTGCAAGGGAAAATCAATACCCTTAAAACCTTGTAATAATTTTATTACCCCACCCATACCCATACCAAAACCACCACAGAGGATTAAAACTACCTTATGGTCTTTTGCTATCCCAAAGGTTTTGACCAGAGAATCTTTATCCTGTGGCTTAAAAAATTTAGGGTCGGTTGCCAGCCCTCCACTAATCTTGATTTTACCCTCAGGTATACCTTTGATTTGGACATCTTCAGATGGTAAGATGAACAGGTCTATATACTTATTTATCCCCCAGGGATGGACATGATAATCCGTCACAACCGAAATTAAGGGTAGATTGATAATTCCCTTTTTCTTAAGTTGTCCGGCGGCATCGGCAATAAATGGATGGGTAGAGACAAGTAAATCCGGGTTGAATTGGTCTATAGCAAGTTTAATGCTCTGACCATATTTTCGCCGCACATTCCATTTAAAAGGGTTATAATTGGAGGATAAGATGCGGCTATTGTAGAAAAATCCCCACAATGGCGGGAGGTAATTACCCAAAAATAGGTAAGCCTGATTGAAAAATTGTTGAAGTTTTGAGGATGTAGTGGCCATTGGGTCACAAGTTTGGACTTCGAGGTCGGGATTTACCTCTTTAATTGCCTTACCAAGCGCCTCTGCCGCCCGAATATGACCCATTCCGGCTAAAACCGTTAAGATAAGTATTTTCTTCACTCTTTTCCCTCTTCACCCTGTTTTTTAGATGCCATCGGGATTTGGATGATGTTCTATATTAACTTACTGTATATTTTTTCACCGCAGAGAGCACAGAGAATACAAAGATGAATAGCAATTTTAGTATTATTAAGAGACTTTCTCTGCGGTCTCTGTAATACAAACTTGCAAGATGTTGTTTTTTTAACAAAGTTTTTTTCATATATAGGCGATAACGAAAAATAGCCCATTTTGGATAATTTAAGGACCATTTTAATTCAAGATACTATTAATTCAATAAGTTATGTATACAATGTATTTTATT